>NZ_JAKRVY010000004.1 GCF_023638055.1 Natranaeroarchaeum aerophilus
CACAATCCCGGACGGACGAAGCTCAAGACCCTGTGATTGATTCTATGACACGCTCTAAAATAGTATTCTTTATGTTATTATTCGCCGCAGATCCTACCAATAATGAATGCATCTTCCATCCACCGTTTACTAAACAAGTCGGTGATATTGGACTATTTGACCGTCCCAAACTATAGTATTAAACAACAGGGCCGCCAAAGTAGGTTGAATCTTACAAGATAGCCAAACATGATCTGAAGACGACAGGACTCCAGCGGTCAGTACGCACGGCTACCTAACAGCTGATTCAGTTGCTTCTACGTGAATAGAACTTTCGTCGCCTGCTGGGTTGACACTCTGTATTCCGTACAATCACTGGAACTTATCATTGGCTAAGGATTTCAACAGGGCCGCGTATTCGATATATTTTGTGTCCGACTGACACCCGCCACAGCCCGGCCCCGTTGGCTCATGTTGTACACACGACAAGGGCTAAGTAAGCTGGCTCACAATGTACACATTATGAGTGGCGATAAGAAGCGCGTCCAGTTCCGGGCACCCCACCGGCTCATCGACCGGACCGACGCCCTCGCGGAGGTGCTCGGCGAAGATCGGACGAACATCCTCGTGACCGCGCTCCGGGAGTATCTACAAGAGGCCACGCACGACGACGCGCTGACCCAGGAGATCGCGGCCGCCTACTACGACGACGATATCACCGTCGAGCAACTCAAATCACTCGTTGGTGCTGAAGAGGCAGCAAATCTTCGTGTATTGAAACAGCAGTTAGACGAGGACTTCATCGACGAGGTTGCTGACGCATAGATGTCGACGCTCGTTGCCGATGCCTCCGCACTCGTCAATCTCGGAATCGTTGCTGACAGTGATCCTGATCCGCTCGCGCTCTGTCTCGCCAATTACGAGGTCGTCGTCCCAACAAAAGTCCTTGAGGAGCTCAACGAGATCGCCTCGTATGATGACGCGCACGGTCGTGCTACATCTATAGCCCTCGATCGAACCGAAGCGTACGAGACACGGTCAATTGCGCTTGACGCCGAGTTTCCGCTTGACGATGGCGAGAACGCGGCCGTTACTCTCGCAAACGACCTCGATGCTGCGCTTTTCCTCTGTGACGAGTTCAACCAGCTTGGCTTGATTCACGCCTCGCTTGCTGACACACGGCTCGTCACTACGCCAACGCTCCTCGCGATGCTCGTCCGAACTGAACAGCTATCAGCAGCCGATGCACAGCTCCTTCTCGATACAATCAGCGATGCCCGTAGCTGGGGCACAAACAGCTACGTGCAACGGGCCCGATCGTTGTTCGAGGAGCACTGACATCGATGCTATCGTCCTCTGTTCTCGGTCTGCTACGTCGAAGATCACGATGATGGAATGTTCTGTGAATGTCGTTGGAATCGATACCCGAACACGCATACTACCAGGTTCACTCCCATGAGCTACCATTTGCTACCGATATCTTTGACCTCGAACTCCTGCCACTTCTTCCACTCGACCGTTATTCCGCTGTGTGCCAGTCGAGCCGTTCTTCGGCGAGCCGCTCGGCATACTCTGCTAGTTCAGGGTCCGTCTGTTCGTGCTGTGCGGAAAATTCAGTTAGTGCTACAGCGATGATGATCCGTTCAAGCCGAGTGTATTCTGCCATCAGCGGTGTTGGATTCGGCTTGTAATATGAATGCGAGGACGTGTATCGGATGACCTATTTTCTTACAGCGAGAGAATCCCGGCGTTTACGCCGGGCGTGAATCGCGTCACCCAACTACACGATCCACCGTCGATAGCAGACCGGATATTGAACGGTAATCCGAATCAATAAGTGGATTTATCTACATAGGCTATGTATGGCGATTGAGGCTACTCGCACCTACGTTGGTTCCATCCAGAACCAGCGACAGGTCTGTGATGGCCTTGATTCGCTTGGAGACTCTGCCTCGAAAATCTGGAACGTTGCACGATGGACAGCCGACCGCATCTGGGATGAGACTGGGGACATTCCAGATGAGGGAACGCTCAAAGCCTACATGAAGAACCAGCCGTGCTGGAAAGATCTGAACGCACAATCCAGTCAGAAAGTCATCGAAGAACTTTCTGACGCTTTCCAGTCGTGGTTCGACCTGCGACACAAGTTTGATGAGGCGAATCCGCCCGGCTACCGCAAACACCGCGACAGACGCCCCAAGAGTACAGTCACGTTCAAAGAAGACGGGTTCAAACACGACCCCGAGAACAACCGCGTCCGACTCAGTAAAGGCTCGAATCTCAAGGAGAATTGGTCGGACTTCATTCTCTGTGAATACCAGACGCGCCCAGACGTTCATCTCTCGGAAGTCAACCGAGTGCAAAACGTTCGCGCCGTCTGGAACGGTGACGAGTGGGAGTTGCACTTTGTCTGCAAGGTTGAACTCGAAACCAACGATTCCGCGGGCGACGGCGTTGCAGGAATCGACCTCGGAATCACGAACATCGCCACGGTCGCGTTCCCCGACGAATACGTGCTGTACCCCGGAAACTCGCTCAAACAGGACAAACATTACTTCACCCGAACTGAGTACGATACTGAGGGCGAGGACAGTCCGTCAGAGAAGTCGATGTGGGCACGTCGGAAACTCGCAGATCGGGAAACGCATTTCTACCACACGCTTACGCACACCATCATTAAGGAGTGTGTCGAACGTGGTGTCGGTACGCTCGCGGTGAGTTGGCCTGAAGACGTGCGAAAGTCAGACTGGGGGAAGACTGGGAACAAGAAACTCCACACCTGGGCGTTCGACCGCATCTACCAGTACCTCGAATACAAAGGCGAGATGCGTGGCGTTGAGGTGCTGAAAGAGAACGAGTGGGACACCTCGAAGACGTGTTCCCGGTGTGGTGAGGACACGAAGTCGAACCGTGTCGAACGTGGCCTGTACGTTTGTTCGTCGTGCGAGTTGGTCGGGAACGCGGATTGCAACGGGGCGGAGAACATGCGACAGAAGATAACTCCGAGTCCTCATGGTGAGGATAGGAGTAACGGCTGTGTGGCACAGCCATCGGTACACCTGTTCGACCGCGAGAGCGGGACGTTCAACACGAGAGAACAGGTCGTATCGTAAACCGGCAAATATCCCACCTGCGGTACGGGAAGCCCCACCGTTCACGGTGGGGAGGATGTCACCGTTACTCCTGGGTTCGTCTTGCCTGAGGGACAAGTGTCTCGTCAGAACTTTACCCACTGTGTCAGAACCAGTCTTACAATGGCTGGGACAGACGAGGAGTCGACCGATTTCGATGTCGACGCGTTGGAAGGGAGTGCTTGGTCCGTCGCGCGACTCAACGCTGAACTCGACGCAGTCCTGACAGACGCCATCGATCGGTTTCCCACGTATGTCTACGGAGAAATTTCGGACGTCAACTCGTACGATTTTGGGACCTTTTTCGAGCTGCGGGATATCGACGACGAGGCCGTGATTTCGTGTATCGCGTGGTCCCAATCAGTTGCAACCTTCGAGCAGCCACTCGAAGAGGGAACCGCAGCGATCGTCCGGGCCTCGGTTGATTTTCATGCAGAACGAGGGAACACGCAACTAGTCGTAGCAGATTACTGGCCGGCCGGTGATTCCGCGCGCACACAGGAACTTGAACAACTGCGATCCCAACTGGAATCGGAGGGATTGCTCGCCGAGGAGCGAAAGCGTCCGCTTCCGGAGTATCCGGAGTGTATCGGTGTCGTAACGTCGCTGTCGGGGTCCGCGCGTGAAGACTTCGTGAGTAGCGTTCAAGCGCGCGCAGCGGGGGTAACGATCAAACTGTGCGGCGCGACAGTCCAGGGAGAGAACGCTGTTCCATCGCTTGTCGGCGCGATCCAACGACTCGAACGCGACTCTTCGGTCGATATAATCGTCGTCACGCGTGGTGGCGGGTCCGATGCTGACCTCTGGTGTTTCAACGAAGAACCGGTCGTCCGTGCAATCGCTGATGCATCGACTCCCGTTGTGGTTGCCATCGGTCACGAGGACGATGAGACGCTCGCCGAAGCCGTCGCCGACCGGCGAGCGATGACGCCGACCGATGCGGGTGTGGCGACGACGCCGAATATGGACTCGGTTCGACAGTCCGTCAGGCAGGTAGAACGCCGTGTAGAGAGTGCGTATGCAGCACTTGCCGAGGAACGACTTGTTGAGTACCAGCACCGCATCGAGACCGCGTATTCAGCGCTTGAGCAACAAATTGCAGCACAGACGGCGACACGGCAACGACTTAGCGATCTCGATCAGCGCATTGCATCAGCATACACCGCCATCGTCGAGACTCGGTTGACGACGCTTGACCAGCGAATTGACACAGCATTACGAGACATCGAACATGCTGCCGAAACGGATGCTGTAACGGCTCAGGCTGTCCAAGGGCGTGTCGGTGATCTTGAAGCACGGATCGACAGAGCGTACCAGCATCGCGTCGACCAGGAACTCTCAGCATTTAATGCCCGAATTGACAACGCGTATCGAGAGATGGAGGCGGACGCCAAGATCGAAGCTGGGACGGCCGAAGCACGGCGACTCCGCATCGTCGTTGCTATTCTAGTCGGGCTGTTACTCCTCGGAGCTGCACTGGTTGTGTTGTTCTTGATTTAAATTATGAAATCCACATAGCCAAGTTGCTGGACTATCATCTTCCCGCCATGGCCGCATACGAGGATGTCGATATCGAGTCGCGGATCGACCGTCTCGAAGAGATTGCTGAGACACTTGAAGACGGCGACGTTGGGCTGGAAACCGCCAGGGAACTCCGCGAGGAGGCGGATGACCACCTCGTGGCGTTGCGGGAGGCACTGGATGTGGATGATGGGGAATTAATCGAAATAGACGGTGCTGGTAGCACAGCCGAAGATCACTGAGCAGTTGGGGACCGAGAATATATTTTGAGAGACTGCTTACACTGTGGTGTAAAGAATGGGATCTCCGACGGCAGCAACAGACGGGTCGTGTCACGTCGACAGCGTTGCAGATCTCAGAAACTCAGCATCAGAAGCCCCTCCGACGATCGTCCAAATTAGCGATATCCACGGCTACCTGGAGAGTGCTCGCAGTGCACTGTTGGCTGTCGGAGAAGTTGATGAGTTCGATCCAATCGTCGAAGCTGATGATCAGGGTCGCCTCCACTGGGCCTGTGGTGACGAGTATGTTCTTGTGTTCAATGGTGATATGGTTGACCGCGGGCCTGCCAGCGACGAGTGTCTCGACCTAGTGTGGCGTCTCCAGTCTGAGGCACCACCTGGGCATGTCCGGTATCACCTTGGGAACCACGAAATGGCACTACTGGTTCCCGATGTGCTTCACTGGCCTCACTGGTACGTCGGGAACCAGCCCCCATCGGTCAGCCGGATGTACTACAATGCAATCCGTGAAGGGCGCGTCTCCGTAGCGTTCGAGGGGTACGAGCACACGTATGCGCACGCGGGTTCCAACGATCCGATCGATGTCTCGTCACTGAATCAATCACTGCAGGACGCTGCACAGAAATTACTCGTTGCAATGAACGATGGCGAATGGGCACAGGTACAACAGGAGCTCGTCGATCAATATCCGACAGTGTTTGGAACCGGTGGGACATCCGGACGTGGTCCAGGTGCGGGTGTTCTCTGGCTCGACTACCAGTACCTGTCCGACGATGCTCCACAACAAATTGTCGGACATACTCGACAGAGAAAGCCCACCCGCGATGGGAACGTGATCTGTGGCAACGTCATCCGGAAAAACCAGGGCTCTATCGGTGGTGAGGGCGTCATTGTCGAAACGCCTGATGACGTGGGTGTTGTGGTCCGGAAAGAGGACGAGTCAGCGTCGTGTACGTTCTTTTCAGAAGTGGAATAGACGGACTATGTGTAAGGAATAGAGTGCTGTACTATCTTTCAAACTACATTTGTGACCGGGGCGTCTGAATATGGATTTTTCTGGAGTATAACTCTGGTATATTAAATTATCGGCTGCTGTGCGGACGATGTTTTTCACCAGCCTGCGTAAGGGCGCCGGAACAAAATTCTACGTTCACAACGATATGCGTACTACTACTGGTCACGGCGTATCAGAAGACAAAGTCAAGTTGAAATTGCGATTCTGTTAGTACGAATTAGTCGGTACGGTACTGCTTTACCAGCGGCAGCACCTGTTCCGTGACGACATCTGCATCGACATGACTCCATCCACTAATTGAGACATCACTGCTGAAGTTCACTGAGATTGTCCCATCGCTACCCGCCCCCCTATGCTTCTTTATTAGGGGTACAATTTCGTCTTCAACTACCGATCTCTCAACCGGTATCCATCCACCAATTGGCGCTCCATTCCCCAAGTATACCTTGTGTGATTTCGATTCGTGATCGCTTTTAGCCTCTCGTTGCCCTGTCGTTGTCTTTGAGTCGACGCCGTCCTCCAAATCAAGTTCCTGCCGGCGAATATACTTGCTTTCTGTAATCTCAAAGATCTCCTCTTCTGTGATTGGGACAGTTTCGTTCTCAAGAAGCTGGTCTATTTTTTCTGGATCAAATGTTTCGACAGTAACCTGCTCAGCTGGGACGCCGTGGTTACGAAGTACCTCGGTGACTGTCTCATCATCTCGTAACGAACGCCGGCGACTTTCCGTCCCTACTACTTTCCCAAACTCACCCGCGACCGTTTCGTCCGGCCCGACTCGTGATGCTAGCTCATCTCGTACGTCCGTCCGAAGGTCGTCAATCTGTGATTTTGCCTTGGAGAACAATGCATAGCGATCCGCGAGTGTCTCCGTCTCCATCTCTGAAACATCGAAGGGGTGCTCCGTCTCTAATCCCATTACTGTTTCCAGAACTTCCTGCAGAGCAGCCCCCTGACTATCGTCCGCAGTTGCGCTTTGTGGACCCTCTTCTTTCTCGTCTTCGTTGTCAGAGGTTGCTCGGTCATCATAGACCCGAGCACAGTATGCGTGGTCCCCAATGAGAGATTGAACCGCTTTCCGAGATGGCTTCTTCACCTCAGACCCAGATCCGGTTAAGACTGCGAGTACAGCCTGATTCTGCAAATCGTGGCGTTCTATCGTTGTCCGGATTGAATCGAGAGTTGTGGACCCTGTGACCTCGAACTCGAACGTACTGAATGAGCGAGTATCGAGTTCGTGTCGAGTCATCTGTAAGGTGCCATCCGAGATAGAGTACTCGTTGACCCCACACTCCGGTGGGGCTTGTTCTATTGTCGATTGCGATAGAATATGCTCGACACTTCCAGGGTCAAGGAGATGCCTTCCAGCATGTTCTTTACAGACTGGATGTGCCCGTTTGCCGGCAAAGAACGCTATCGGCTGTGAAGGTGCCCGACGCTCGACCGCTTGGATCACACGGTTGTTGGAGCGGCCCACATCGGTGCCGCCACACGCAACTAACAGTGTCTCGTCCTCAGAGACCTCCGTGAAAGCGATCTCCTCCACAGTTGATTGTGAAGCGTCGTCAATGCCGACCAGCGTCAGACCATCGTCCAGTTCGACAGTCTGTCCCCCGATTGGCTTCAGGAAGCCGCTTCTTGCAAGGCTCTCCAGTACGGTTGACTGAATCTCGGCTTCTTTTGGCCCGCACACAAAATAGAACGGTATAGAGTTGTCTTTGAGCTTTTTCAGCTCTGTTTGTAGATTAGAGACAGTCTCGCGGTCAGGCTTTCGGCTCTGGAATAGATGGCCTGTATGGAGGACCGCATCGACTTGTCTGTCGATAGCAGTATCAACAGCTTGGGCAAAAGCGTCGAGATAATCGGACTTGCGCGCAACTCTACCCATGTTCTTACGGCCAAGCGTCGTTTTTCCTATGTGGAGAAGTGAAAGCGACGGCGACTGCTTATCCGGTGCTGGATGTTTCTTCTTTTGCTCAATCGGATCACTGTTACTTGTATCAGAGACCAAGGAGTCGGTCTGCGCTATCCAGTCTTCTTTGAATTCAAAATCAGCAACTGAAAGATGCTGATCCAAGGCTGAGGCGGCAATTACGTCAGATAGCTGTTCTCGGGTATCCCTGCCAACACGGCGTCCCTGAAGATGATCAGCTAGAGCTGCCGCTTCCTCACTCCGCATGGGAGTCAGCGCGTCCGGGACCGCGAGATCATCAGAAAACGAGCCACCCGTATTCGGTAACCAGGCGTCTCCAATGAGGGCTAACGCTTTGAACAAATACCAAGGCAAGGTATCGCCGGAGCTGTATCCTAACTCGGTCAGCAGTTGCTTTGCCTCTGGACGAAGCGAGAACGTATACCGGCCATTTGGAAAAGAGGCCTTGATCCGAAGTTCGTCATCTGTGCTGCGGACCAACTTAGGTGGCTTTGCCATGAATTAGAGTATAATGTCAATACTAGTGAAAAACATTTTGATGTAATGGTCTAATTAAGAACCTTGTCGATCGCCGTGCGGTGGGTCACTACCTGATTCGGTCGATATCGAGTAGAGGATGTCGCAAGATTGGATCGGGTTGTTAAACCTGACTGGTAGAGAACCAGCCGAATTGTCTAACGAGTTGATTCTCAGTAAGTAGTATCAACGACAGGAATTTATGTGATTTCTTGATTAACGCTCTACGCGCGGACACGTAGTTCAGTCTGGCAGAACGTCCGGATCACTCGGCAATGTGCAGGTCATTGACCCACGAATACTGGATCCAGATGTCATAGCCGATCTCGCAGCTTTGTTTGACGAGCTATCGGAACCTGGGTCTGACGACGGAAACACCGTTGACCGAATTGACGCTGCGTTGGCCGATTCCATACTCTAAGCGACTGACCGCTCAATCCAGTGTTCCGGTGCTCCTCTTGCGTGTCTCGTCCACAATCTTGACCAAGCAATCTAACGACCAGTACCGGGAATTCAGGTTATAGACCAGCTCACTTGAGGGCGATAGGCCACCCCTCGGTCACGTCCACGGTTGTCGAGTATGTTTCACCGAAAACGTGATGTTCAGTCATAGCAACACGTCGAAGGTTGCTATTGACCGACGCTTCGACGCGGTATCCTGTCTCGGCGAGGTTGTCAGTACAACTGAATCGGAACTATCGTGAGTTATGGACCTAGCCGGGAGAACTTTCGGTACATCCGCTTCCATCGGCGGTACGCCGTTTTCGCAGATTTCATCCCAGCGAGCACTTCCGCGAAAGTAGACGGTTCGGCTTCGGCTTCCGTAATCGCCGTCGGTGCGATCGCATTTCCCGAGTGAACGGCATCGTGACATGGTTCACACAACGTAACGAGATTCTCGAAGCGGTGAACCCCACCACGTGATTTCGGAACGATGTGATGAGCATGTAATTCGACATCACCATACGGCCCCCCTCGGCGACGGCAGTTTTGACACTGGTAGTCGTCACGGCTGTACACTCGCTGTCGACGCCGATCCCAATCAGGAGGGTAGTCCTGCGTCGATTGGCGGACGACCCCCGTTTGAGTCCGGTTTTCTTCGACAGTTACGGGGGCATCAAGGACTTCCTCAAGATCGACATCGTCTGGGTCGATCGTCTCCTCTTCCTCCGTAAAGATGTCCAGCTCAACGACCTCCTGCAGATCGTCAACACTCTCCAGGGCGGCAGGATCGACATCCACCTCGTCAAGAAACTCACGAACTGTCGCGGGATCATCGTCCTGAACATCTTCATTCTCAGTGTAAGCGTGCCTACCGCTATCGGGCGTTTTTCCCGTCATGAGTCTTGAGCTATTTTATCGTTTGGCATTTTTGCCATGATATGCACTATCGACTTCCGTGCGTACCGTCGGGGTTATACTCAAGTGGTGTACAAATCCCACCGTCACTTGCGATCCACAGTTTTGACATGCACCCATAGTCATCCCTCCTACTCATCGTGTCCGCTCTTTCGAGTCGGTCGTCTTCCGTAACGGGGTATTTTGACTGGTTGTACATACAACTAGCCCATCCTGAGCCATCACTCTGGGGAAGGCAACCTAAAAAGAGACCTCTGTTAGTGGAGTGTAGACCTGAACGGCGATACGGTCATGCTGTCAGCCGGGAGTTCATATTGTGGGCACACATATGTCCATTTATTGCCCTTCGATGGCGAGTATTTTGGCAGTCTGGCGCGAGGATTTATACGTAACTGTTAATTAAAATCATTTACAGCGATTATGGATACAGAAAACAGAAGCAAGGAGATAACAGACGCGTTGGAAGGAATGGTCGGAGAGGACGCCGATCACGTCGAAAAAAGGCGTCAAGAATGGTATGATTGGATGAGAGAGAAGGGGAAATCCCCGCTCAAGCACGAACCGGTGGCGGAATCGAATGCTGATAATTACTATCGTCGACTCGACCAGCTCCATAGGGCTGCGATCGAGTACCTCAACCCAGACGACAAGGCCTCTCTCACCCCCGACCAAGCAGACGAACTGCTGTTGCTATTGGCACGGGATGAGCTACAGAAAGAGAATGGCGGGGATTACTCGTCTGCCTCGAAAAGAAAGTTCTCGGACGCGCTGAGAAAGTATTATCAGTTGGAGATACCATGAGGGGCCTCTGGACTTTGAGTGGCGGCCGAGAGTCAATTTTACAGACGGGAATCACACGTCAGCTGCTGAATTCTCATACGAGGAGACGGGGTTGTTGTTTGAAGCAGCGCAATCGTACCATAAACTCCCGTCCTACTACGACACCCCACCGGAAGAACGCGATCGGATCAACGGCCTCGTTGCACAGCGACTAAGCAAACCAAAGGGAGCTGTTACGCGAAAGGATTGGCAGCGGGCAGACCAGAGTAGTAAAATCTCTGCACTCATCAGTGTTGGACACGACGCTGGCCTACTCCCGGCCGAAGTCGAAGAAGCAGAGGTCAGTTGGTATAAACCAGATCAACAGATTTTGAAGATTCCCCCTGAGAAGGCTGCAAAAGAGCGAGAGAAGTTTGAGGTAGCATTGTCTGACGAATCGTGTGAGTGGATGAGTCGCTGGGTACGAGAGCGACGACACCTCGCAAAGTATGATGGATCCAATAAACTCTGGCTCAACAGAGAGGGGAACCCGTACCAGTCAGGGAGCCTGTGTAATATCGTGCGGAAGCTCTGTGAGGAAGCCGACATACCGACTGAGGACCGCGAAGTGAGATGGTACAGTCTCCGGCACACCCTGGGCAGACATATGAAATCGGACGGCAGTCTAGCGCAAGTGAACGATCAACTTCGCCACGAAACATTCGAAACTACCGTCTCTACATACGGTGATTCGGCTGCCGAAGAACGACAACAAACTCTCAACAAGAGTCGTCGGAAGGCAAAGCGAGCTGCTGAAGATCCGGAGTACAACCCATACGCGGACGACGATGCCGACAACACCAGTGATCAGGTATCGAGATCATCAAGCGACGCGGATAAAGTTGTGACTGACGCTGGAGGGGGAGATGTACACATCGACGCCGTCATCGATAATACGAGCGAAGCAAAAGTCGATATCACCCGCAAAATCTTGTCAGACCAAGAATCGCCGGATGATCGCTCGTCGACTTCGGACGACTAGCCCATCCGATCCAGTGCGTTTTTGCGGTCCTCTACGGGTGCCTGATCGTATTTCATCGTCGTCTCAGGGCTCCGGTGTCGGAGCTGAGTTTGCGCTGCTGCGAGACCCTCCTCACGGGCCATATAGGTTCCAACCGAGTGCCTGATAGAGTACCAGCTCATCTGTCGGTTCTCGACAGAGATGTCCGCGTACTCACACAGCGTATGCAGTACCGACCGGAGCGACGCCGATTGATACGGGTTCCCCCGCCTCGTCAGCCACAGCGCGTCTGTATCATCATACTTGTCGATCACCTTCCGCTGTTCGAGCCAGTACTCCAGCATCTCGATGGTTTGGTCTCGAAGACTCACGATCCAGTTTTCGACGTTTTTCGATGACTCCTCACGCGGGATTCGCAACACACCGTTCTCTAGATCCACCCACGATGTACGGGCTCGTTCGACTTCGATCGGGCGCAGCCCCGCGTCCAGACTCACGCTGACCAGACTAGGGATCTTCCAGCTGTTCGCCCGCTCCCAGTCTTCCTCGGTGAGTTCCTCTTTCGGTTTCTCGAATCGCTGGGCAAGGTATGCACGCCAGCGCTCGCGTTCATCACCGTACACGCTCTCACGCTTGGGTACGCTCCCGTATTCGAGTGCTGCATCCCGGATCTTCGGGCGTTCCTCTCGTGTAAGGTAGTCCCTCGGCGTTGTCGACTGGTTCTTGCGAGAGAACGTGATCTCCGGATCCCACTCTTCGCCGCCACGCTCGTGCTGACGCCATTTATACAGCATCATCACCGCCTTGCGACAGGCGCTCTTGTGAGCGTTCGAGTTCTCCTGTCGGGCGAGGTGCTTCAGGTATCCGTCGGCATGAGCAAGCGTGACGCTGGACGTGTAGCCTCCTTCTTCTTGCCAGACCCAGCGGTAGAACTGGTCCATTCGATACGCCCGGTTCTTCACCGTTGTCTTCGCATACCCTTCAGCGTGCTTTGGGTCTTTGCCGAATACCAGCAGCCATTCGAGACAGTGTTCTCGCTGCGTTCGGTAGTCAACGAGTTGTCGTTCATTAAGTAATTCTTCTGAGTTTTCCGTGACGACAGTGACCCCTTTGAGGGGGGTGGTTGCCTGTTCGTCGTTATTCATTGCCTGCCCTCCGATTTGGAACCCGGTTCGTTGCCCATCGATTTCGCTGATCGCAAGACGGCGATGGATTTTGCCCCGTTAACTTCGTTGCCTTTAATTTCACCCGGATCGCAAGAGGGCGGCGACTTTGACGCGTCTTCTGAACCGCATTGACCTTGAGCATGAGTTAATCACTTGTAACTCACGGGTGAAAACTACCGGATGGGAGGAAGATAGGAGTGCTCCGACTGGGATTCGAACCCAGGTCATTGCCGTGAGAGGGCAATATGATTGGCCGGACTACACCATCGGAGCGTGTACTAATCGGTAGCGGGGAGATGTGTTTAATAGTTCCGTTTTCACCGCGCCGTGTGGGTATCTGCCGTGGCTTGGGATCGGATATTGGGGAGAAGTAGACGGCTTTCAGACAGGCTCGAACCGGAAGCCGTCCCACTCCTGACTGTCCGGTTCGCGGATCCCCGCTCCCGGTTCACGAAGGTCATCGGCATAGACCGGTTCGACCGTGTCACCGATCTCGACATCCGCGCCGTCGACGATCTGTCCGAGCGCCCGCACTGGTTCACCGTCCACGTCGAACTCGACGATCGCGATCGTATTCGGCTCGCGGACGCCGGGTGGCGTCGCCGTACTGGTCGTCCACGTGATGACCTTTGCGGTCCGGTCGGTCAAATCGACCGACTCCGTCGCCTCGGCACCGCTCAGCCCGCGCGGGTGTCCGGGGTACGAAACAGTACCGTCATCGTAGCGCTGTGCCGTCAGTTCTGGCTCATCGTCGCTCATTGTCCTGCCTCCATGATCGTGGTGATGACACAGTTGCCGAAGCCGCCGACGTTACACGCGAGGCCGATATCCGCGTCAACCTGACGCGCCCCGGCGTCGCCGATCACCTGCTTGTAGATCTCGTAGCCCTGTGCGACGCCGCTCGCGCCGAGTGGGTGACCCTTGGACTTGAGGCCGCCGGACGTGTTGACCGGCAAGTCACCGGTCTTCTCCGTCCGTCCGTCTTCGATGGCTTTCCAGGCCTCGCCCTGTTCGGCGATTCCGAGCCCTTCCATCTGGAGGAACTCGAGGATCGTGAACATGTCGTGGAGTTCGGCGACGTCCAGATCGTCCGGCCCGATACCGGCCATCTCATACGCTTCTTTCCCGCTGTCGACGACGCCACCCATCACGGTGGGGTCCTCGCGCTCGTGGACGACGTGCGTGTCGGTCGCGCCGCCGATACCCGAAATAACCGCGTAGTTGTCGGTGTACTCCGCAGCGACTGATTCAGGACAGAGCATGAGCGCGGCGCTGCCGTCGGTGATCGGACAGAAGTCGTACAACCGGAGCGGATCGGCGATGACCGGCGAGTCCATCACGGTCTCCAGACTGACTTCCTTCTGGAACTGGGCGTGAGGGTTGTCGACGCCGTTTTTGTGATTTTTGACGGCGACTTTCGCCAGACTTTCTCGCGGTGCGTCGTACTCGTGCAGATAGCGCCGTGCGGTCAGTCCCGCGAAGCTCGGCAGCGTGACGCCGTGTTTGTACTCTGCGGGATGGGTCAGCGAGGCGATTACGTCGGTGGCCTCCGCAGTAGTGCGGTGGGTCATCTTCTCGCCGCCGACGAGCAGCGTCATGTCGCTCGCCCCGCTGGCGACCGACTGCCAGGCGGCGTAGATCCCTGCCCCGCCGCTGGAGCTCGTCTGGTCAACTCGCTGGGTGTAGGCGGGGATGGCCCCCAGATCGTGAGCGAGGGCGTTCGGGACCCCGGTCTGTCCCTCGAACTCGCCGCTTGCCATATTCGATACGTACAGATGTTCGACGTCGTCGGGTGCGACACCGGCGTCCGCGAGACAGGCCTCCCCCGCCTCTGCGAGGAGCTCGCGGATCCAGGCGTCGCGTTGCCCGAACTGTGTCATCGACGCGCCAATGACTGCCACGCGATCCATGTGAGGTCCCTCTCACGACGGGATAATATAAGCCGCGGGTTCGGAAGCGGATCCTCTCGCTCGGTTCATCCGCGCGACAGACCGGTGGTCTTTTGCTCGCCGCGGGCGCGGATTCTGGTATGACTGACGAGGAGCGACTCACCTACTCGGATGCGGGGGTAGACATCGAGGAGAGCGAGGCGGCGACTGCCGCGCTGCTCGACGCCGTCGGCAACGTCGTCGACAGCGAGTATGCCGGATTACTCGACATCGGCGACCAGTACCTCGGTCTGGCCACTGACGGCGTCGGGACGAAACTGCTGGTTGCAGAGGCGCTCGAAGACTACTCGACGGTCGGTATCGACTGTATCGCGATGAACGCCAACGATCTGGTCGCGGCGGGCGTCGACCCCGTGGCGTTCGTTGATTACCTCGCCGTCGAGGAGCCAAGCGAGGAGTTCTCCGAGCAGGTCGGTGACGGGCTCGCAGCGGGTGCGGAGGCCGCCGGGCTCTCACTGCTCGGCGGCGAGACCGCGGTGATGCCCGACGTGATCCGTGGGCTGGACCTTGCGGGCACCTGCGCCGGACTCGTCGACAAGGAGCAGACGTTCGACGGGGAGGCACAGCCGGGCGACGTTCTCGTCGGCTTCCCGTCCAGCGGCATCCACTCGAACGGGCTGACGCTCGCGCGGACCGCGGTGACACGGGAGTACGAGTACACGGATCCGTTCCCGCCGAACCCGGACCGATCCGTCGGCGAGGAGCTGCTCGAACCGACCCGTATCTACACCTACTTGCTCGAACCCCTGCGTGAGCACGACGCCCGCGCAGCGGCTCACGTCACCGGCGGCGGCTGGACGAACCTCACCCGGATGGGCGAGCACCGCTACGAGATCACCGACCCGTGTCCGGCCCACGACGTTTTCGAGTTCGTCCAGGAGCTGGGCAACGTCGCCGACGAGGAGATGCACCGGACGTTCAACATGGGCACCGGCTTCGTCGCTGCCGTGCCCGAGGAGCAAGCAGACGCGCTCGCCGACGCGACCGATGGGCAGGTCATCGGGACGGTCGAAGAGGGTGAGAGCGTCGAAATTCGCGGGCTCTCGCTGTAGCGATTGGTGAGAATCGACGACGGGAGGATCGCACGAACCGATACGTTCTTTCTGCACCCGCGCCAACACTGTAGCTATGCGCGTACGCGACTGGCAGGATATCGTCGAGGACGTCGTCGACAGCGGCGTCGATCCGGAGGGTTGGCGTGCCGTCGCGGGCGATCGTAGCGGTGGCGTCGGCGAGGACATGTATATCGGACATCCCGTCGGCGGCGTCTACCAGATCAAAACGTTTGCGAAGAACCCCTACGAGGTGCGCGGCGTCGGCACGCAGGTTGCACGGAAAATCGATGACGAGATTGGCTCGTATCTCCCCGAACAGCACGACGCCGGACGCTTTGCCGTCCAGCGTCCCCCCGAGGACGAGAGCGACGCAGAACAGAAGGTCAGTAACCTCGAAGAAGTGCTGAAGGCCCACTCGGACGCCCCGACGACGCCGGGCGATCTGTTCGACGACGTGATGGAGGTACTGGAGAGTCCTGCTTTCGGTCCGATGGAGTACGACCAGTACGACCGGCCCGAGGAGCTCGACGACCTGGCCTCGACGTTCGAGGAAGCCGAGGAGTTACTCGACACCGAACTCGACGATCTCGTAGACGAGGGCGACGTCGACCGAGGGTTTTACTGAGCTACAGAGGTTTCGTGGCGGCTTCGGCGGCTTCAAGTTCACGCCGGACGTTTTCTGGGATATGAGCGCCGAAACGACGGTTCGTAAGTATTACGCCGCGGTGCGGAACGGCGATCCCCTCGGTCCGTACTTCGCGGACCACCCCGCTGCCGTCAAGTTCGGGATCAGCGAACAGCTCCGTGGCTTCGAGGAGATCACCGAAGCACTGGCGGAGCAAACGCGCACGACCGAGGAGTGGCGCGTCGAGTCGACCGATCTGACGGTCACCGAACAAGAGAGCCATGCCTGGTTCGCCGACTTCGTCGATATGGCGTGGACTGACACCGGCACTGGCGAACGGTTCTCGTTCGAGTCCCGGTGGTCCGGGACGCTGGAGACACAGGATGGCGACTGGCAGTTCGTGAGCATGCACGTCAGCGCGCCGTGGGAGCTATAATGGTCGGACCTACCAGAGCTGAGATCGAGGAACCGAACGACTACAGCCAGATCAAGTGGGGATTCGTCGTTCTTATCGCGCTCTCGGGGGGTCTGACCGCCGTCTACGCCGATGCTTCGCTCACCGGGATCGCCGTGGCAACACTCGCTGGAGCGGTCGTCGGCGCGGCCCTGATGCAGTACCTCTTCTGGATGCTCAGAGGCTGAGCCGTCGGAGCCACGCGTTGGGATCGTCGATCTCCTCGCCTGTCGGCAGGTTCTCCGGTCGGTCCCAGACCTTACTCGCGGTCTCGACATCTCGTTGCTCGGCGACGTGCTCGAAGAAGGCTTTCCCGCGTTCGTACTGGCGACGTTTCATCCCGAGGCCGAGCGTCCGGCGAACGAACTTCGCGAGCGGCCCGCGACCCTGTCGACGGGCGTCGAGTTTCTCACGGAGGTCGGCGTACTCGTCGTCGAAGGCGTGATCCATTAGCAACTCGGCGTACCCCTCGACGACGGTCATCGTGGCGTCGAGTTCCTCGAAGGCCTCACGGTCGAGCGTGCCTTTGGAGAGCGCTTCGATCCCGTCGTCCATCGTCGCTTCGAGGTGGTCTGTGAGCCACGGTGCGGCACCGAACTCGGCCGCATGTGTCACCTCGTGGAACGCGATCCAGCGGCGGAACCGGTCGTACTCGACGTCGAGTTTCTCGGCGACGTCAATGATGTTCGGCCGGACGAAGTAAAGCGCGTGATCGTTTGAGTCTGCGAGCAAAAGCGGGTCGTACTGACCGAGCACGTTTCGGCCGAGGAAGGCGAGCATAAAGCTCATCGTCCCGGTGTTGACGACCCGAGAAACGCCCGGAATCGCGACGGTCGTGTGCGCTTCGACTGGCCGCATGACACGCCGAAACGTGTCGGCGTTCGCATCGATCCAGTGGTGGCGGTTCTGGATCTCGATCCGGTCGGGGACGTCGAAGGACAGGTCGCCAACCGAACGAATCTGTGTGCGGGCGTCACGGACGTCGTCGGCGTACGCCTCGCGTTCGGCCGCGGAGACGTCGAGAGATCCGGGGTCGGTGCTGGCGCGGGCCGCCTCGGCGACGGCGTCCCAGTCGACAGCGCCATCTCCAGAGGCCCCGGTCACCGCGCGGACGCTACGATACAGGTTCACGCTCACAGCTAGGGAACGGGCGGGGAAAACAGTTCGCCCACCTGTCCACAGCCCCCGCCCGGTTCCGTTTTATTCGTCGAGCAGCTACGTCCGGTATGCGCGAACTCGTCTTCACGCTCGATTATCATCCGGGCTGTAACGCGGTGGCGGACACGCTGGCCGAGTATCCGGACGCCGAGATCCGGTCGCTCTCCTTGCACGCCACCGAGTCGAGCCTCTGGCGCGTCGACCACGCGACCGGTTCGCCCGACGCGCTCGACGCCATCGAGGACGCCTTTCTCACCGCGGATTACTACGCCGACTGTCTCGCGACGGACCACTGCGGCGCGACCCAGACGATGCACGTCCTCGAACACACCGACGACACGCTCGTGCTCTACTCCTACTGGAAGCGAACCCCGGACTGTGCGTCGGTTCCCCATACGGCCCTCGACAATCTGGGCGAGGGCGCGCTCTTCGAGACTCGCCACAGTGAGCGTGAGTACACCTGGCGGATCATCCACTCCGGACCCGCGGATGTTCGCTCCTTCGTCGACGAGCTCGGACGGATCGTCGGCGACTGCGCCGAACTGGAGATCCGGCGCGTGACAGACGCCCCCTCGCCCGCCGAGTCGACCGACGACGGTGGACTCGCTCCCGAACAGGAGGCTGCGCTGGAGGCGGCTGTCGAGCACGGCTACTACGAGACGCCCCGGCAGGTCGACGTCAGCGAACTCGCCGAGCGCCTTGACGTCCCACGGTCGACGCTGACCTATCGGCTCCGACGGGCCGAGGCGCATCTGGCAAAAGAGCGCGTTTCACGCCGCTTTTCGCCCGACAGCAGTTCCGCGCTGCTCTGAAGCTGTCGAACCAAATCTCAGCCTTGGTTGGAGTATTCCAAACAGAAAGTTGGAGTATTCCAAGAAACTCGTATCCCCATCTGCTCCGTAGCGACGAGTGATGACTGCCAGTCGTATGGATGACGAAGGGGTCGCGGACGAACATGTCACCCTCCGACTTTCCGTCCCTGATATGGACTGCCCCTCCTGCGCGGGCAAAGTAGCGAACGCGCTGTCGGACGTGGATGGCGTAGCGACGACGGATCTTCGGCCGACCTCCGGGACTGTTACTGTCACCTATGCTGCGGACCGCGCGAACGAACAGGACGTTGTGACCACCGTCGAGAGTGCTGGCTACGAGGTTGTCGAGCGGTCGGACGGGACCGATGTCAGTGGGTCGGGAGTCGCTGACTCCGCGGACGTCTGGACCAGCCCCCGGGCTATCAAGACGTGGATCGGCGCAGTCTTTCTGGTTGTCGGACTCGCGCTGACGTTCGTCCTGACCGGGCTGAACACCACGCTGGTCTCGACGACCGCTGTCACGCTCACCGTTGCCGACGCCGCGTTGCTCGCTGCGACCGCTGCGGCCGGTGTTCCAGTCGTCCGATCGGGCTACTACTCCGCTCGAAACCGGAGTCTCGATATCGATCTCCTGATGGGGACCGCAATCGTCGCCGCGACGGGGATCGGCCTCTACATCGAGGCGGCGACGCTTGCGGTCCTGTTCAGTATCGCGGAACTGCTCGAACGCTATGCGATGGATCAGACCCGCGACGAGCTGCGTGAACTGCTGGAGCTGTCGCCCGAGGAAGCCACTGTCTTCCGGAACGATGATGGCGGCGAACCACAGGAGGTGGTCATCCCCGCCGAGGACGTTCGGGTCGGTGAGCGTGTTATCGTCCGGCCGGGCGAGAAGATCCCCATCGATGGAACCGTCGTCGAGGGGTCGAGTTCGGTGGACCAGTCGCCGATCACCGGCGAGAGCGTCCCCGTCGACAAGTCCGGCGGCGACGAGGTCTTTGCGGGCACACTCAACAAAGCGGGCTATCTGGAGATCGAGACGACCAGCGAGGCCGGTGAGACGACGCTCGCCCGAATTATCGACCTCGTCGACGACGCACAGGCCAAACAGACCGAGAAAGAGCAGTTCGTCGATCGCTTTGCAAGCTATTACACGCCGGTCGTGGTCGTGCTTGCGCTGTTGACCGCGTTCCTCCCGCCATTGATCATCGACGGCACGGCAACGATTGGACTCGCGGGATTAGAGCACACGTTCGGCGACGACTCACTGGTGTGGTTCGTTCGCGGGCTGACGCTGCTTGTGATCGCCTGTCCCTGCGCGTTCGTCATCTCGACGCCGGTCAGCGTCGCCTCCGGCGTAACAAGCGCAGCCCGGAATGGTGTCCTGATCAAGGGCGGCAACCACCTCGAAGCGATGGGCGAGGTCGATGCTGTCGCCTTCGACAAGACTGGGACGCTCACCGCTGGCGAACTCACCGTGACGGACGTCCTTGGGATCGGCGAGAACTCGCCTGAGGACGTGCTCGCCAGAGCCGCAGCGCTCGAAGGGCGCAGCGAGCACCCGATCGCCGAGGCCGTTCTGGAGCGGGCAAACGGGGCGGGAATCGAACCGCGAGCTGTCACGGCATTCGAGAGCCTCACCGGCAAGGGCGTCCGCGGAGACATCGACGGGACGGCCTACTACGCCGGAAAACCGGGACTGTTCGAGGAGCTCGGATTCGATCTCGATCGATCGGCTGCCGGCCCCCAGCGAACCGACGGCGGCGTGTCGGCGGTAGGCGAGGACGCCCTGCCGGGGGGGCAGGATGTGTCCGATACTGACTCCCCGTCGCTCCGCAGCCGGATCGACGCTCTGCAGGCCGAGGGCAAGACGGTGATCCTCGTCGGAACTGACCAGCGGCTCTTCGGGGCTATCGCCATCGCCGACGAGATCCGACCCGAGGCCCGACTCGCCGTGGACGCGCTTCACCGCCTCGGTGTCGGCCCGCTGGTAATGCTCACCGGCGACAACGAGGGCACGGCAAGAGCGGTCGCCGAGGAACTCGGGATCGGCGAGTACCGCGCCGGTCTACTGCCCGCGGAGAAAGTCGAGGCCGTCGAGGAACTGCAGGACGAGTACGGCTCGGTTGCAATGGTCGGCGACGGGATCAACGACGCGCCCGCGCTGGCGACGGCAGATGTCGGTATCGCGATGGGGGCGGCGGGCACCGACACCGCCATCGAGACTGCCGATATCGCGCTGATGGGCGACAACGTCGCGAAACTGCCCTACCTGTACGCGCTCGCCCAGAGGGCCAACAGCGTAATCCGCCAGAATATCTGGTCCAGCCTCGGCGTCAAGGCCCTCCTCGCAATCGGCGTCCCCTTCGGCTACGTCAGCGTCGCCGTGGCAGTCATCGTGGGTGACATGGGAATGAGTCTCGGCGTCACCGGCAACGCGATGCGGCTCTCGCGGGTGACGCCGGAAGAGTTCATCGAGGAGTAGTCACTCGGTCGTCGAAGTGAACCGGCTGACCGGACCCTCCTCTTCCTCGTCCAGTTCCAGTTCCTCCTCTTCATCGTCTCCCCCGAGAAGCGTCTTCACTGCGACGCCGATGACGGCGAGGATGACCAGCGGGATCAGGACTGCTGCGATGCCGAGGCCACTATCGTCTTCTTCCGCCGTTTCCGCTTCCTCTCCTCCGTCCTCGTCGGTTCGATCGATATCGGCCGAGAACAGTCCCTCGTCGTCGGGACCGCTGGGGCCGATCTGGATGCGTCCACGCGGGTTGAACTCGAACAACGTTATCTTTGCCATACCTGCTAGTTGGACGAGACGGAACTTAGGAA
Organism: Natranaeroarchaeum aerophilus; assembly: GCF_023638055.1. NCBI lineage: Archaea > Methanobacteriati > Methanobacteriota > Halobacteria > Halobacteriales > Natronoarchaeaceae > Natranaeroarchaeum > Natranaeroarchaeum aerophilus. Next base: position 21,525 of record NZ_JAKRVY010000004.1, read on the forward strand.
TGAGGGTGTCACGACGTATCACGTCTCCTGACAGCCTTGCCGTGACGACAGGCTTGAAACACCGGGACAACAAGTTCGGGTATGGACGACTCACAGCGGGAGTTTCTCGACGAACTGCTCACGACGCCGAGTCCGACTGGCTACGAGACGGCTGGCCAGCGCGTCTGGATCGACTACGTCTCTAAATTCGCCGACGATGTACAAACTGACGAGTACGGGAATGCAGTCGCGACCGTCGAGGGCGGGGAGCCGGAGATCGCGATCGCGGGCCATGCCGACGAGATCGGGTTTCTGGTGCGCCGGATCGACGACGACGGCTTCGTCCAGATGGCCCGACTCGGCGGCTCCGATCGGACGGTGACGCGTGGCCAGCACGTCACGATTCACGGCGAAGAGCCGGTCAGCGGTGTCGTCGGACAGAATGCGATCCACCTGCGGGATGCGGGCAAAGAGGAGTACGACGAGATCCGCGAGCAACGGATCGATATCGGGGCCGAGGACGGCGAGGCGGCCCGCGAACTCGTCGAGGTCGGCGATCCGATCACGTTCTCCTCGACCATTGAGGAGCTACAGGGGAGTCTGGTCGCCGCGCGGGGAATGGACAACCGTGTCGGGACGTTCGTGGCCGCGGAGACGCTACGAGCGGCCGCCGAGGCCGACGTTGACGCGACGATCCACGCGGTCAGCACGGTCCAGGAAGAGGTCGGGCTCAAGGGTGCACAGATGGTCGGCTTCGATCTCGACCCGGACGCCGCCATTGCGGTCGATGTCACACATGCTACCGACTACCCCAACGCGCCGTCCGATCGGGCGGCGGACGTCGAACTCGGTGGTGGCCCCGTGGTCTCGCGAGGAACGACGAACCACCCGGTCGTCGTCGAGGCGGTTCGCGAAGCGGCCGACGACGCCGACGTCGACGTCCAGCTAGAGGCAGCCGGGATCCGTACCGGGACGGACGCCGACGCCTTCTTCGTCCAGCGCGGCGGTATCCCCTCGCTGAACGTCGGTCTGCCCAACCGGTACATGCACACGCCGGTCGAGGTCGTCGATACCGAGGACCTGACCGCGAGCGTCGAGCTGCTCGCCGCCTTCGCCGAGCGCGCCAGCGAGTACGAGGCGTTCGCTGTCGACGTCTAGCCAGCCCCGCCGTCGCAATCATGCTGTTTTTGAGCCTACTCTCGCCGTCGGTTAGCCTTGCGCCTGTAACATCTGGCACAAAGTACATAATGTTACAATGTAACACCTGAAACGATGTCTCCGACGATCCGGATCGACGACGAGACGAAAGCGGCGATAGACCAGCTCGGCGGAACGTTCGACTCGGCGGACGACGTCCTCCGGCGGCTGATCGATGAGAGCGGAAACGGCGAACTACTGGCTGGTGGCGATGGGAACGGCGATCACCCCCATGGTGGGCCCCCGGGACAGCAGTGACCGGCGAGCAGTCGGCGACTTCGTCGTCGGATCCCACTGTAACCCGGTACGTTTATGCCCATCACGCGAGGGTATGAGCGTATGAGTGGACGACCCCTCGACGTACTCGAAGCGTCTCTCGGCGAAGACGTACAGGTTCAGCTGAAGGGCGGCGAGATCTACGAAGGGCACCTGACGGGCTACGATCAGCACATGAACCTCGTGCTTGAAGACGCCATGAAAGTCCCCGCGCCCGAGGATCCGACGGGCGATTCGGAGCCGCCAGTCGAAGACACAACCATTATACGCGGCGATAACGTCGTTTCGATCATCCCATGACTGGTGCAGGAACCCCAAGCCAGGGTAAAAAGAACAAGACCACCCACGTCAAATGTCGACGCTGTGGTGAGAAGTCCTATCACATTAAAAAGAAGAAGTGCTCGTCGTGTGGCTTCGGCAAGTCCAAGAGCAAACGTAGCTACGCCTGGCAGTCGAAAGCTGGCGACAACTAAGCTCCACGACGGTTCTCTCTACTCCCAGTTGACGAGCGATAGCTATGTCTCTCGTTCTCACGATGGTATCCACGTATGTGTATATCCTGGCCACTGAGCTGGTCGAGTAGAACACGATTGGGAGGATTTATCCCCGATGACTCGCTAGACACGTCCATGTCAGACGGGCGGGTCGATAGGCGTTCCCGGAACGGGATGACCGAAAAGTGTGGCGTCGTTGGCGTCTCACTCGAAGACCGTGAGGCCGCACGGCCACTGTACTACTCACTGTACGCGCTCCAGCACCGCGGACAGGAATCGGCAGGTATCGTCACCCACGACGGGTTCCAGCAGCATAGCCACGTCGAGATGGGGCTGGTCGGCGATGCCTTCGGCGAGGGCGACGTCGCCAGCCTGAACGGCCCGGTTGGGATCGGACACGTCCGGTACCCCACTGCCGGAAGCGTCAACTCCTGTTGTGCCCAGCCGTTCTCGGTTTCGTTCAAGAGCGGTTCGCTCGGCCTCTCGCACAACGGCAACCTCGTCAACGCCGAGGAAATCCGTGACGAACTCGCAGGACTCGGCCACGCCTTTACCTCGGACGGAGATACCGAGGTCATCGCCCACGACCTCGCGCGCAATCTGCTCGAAGAGGATCTCGTCCGGGCAGTCAAGCGTACGATGGGGCGGATACACGGTTCGTACTCGCTGACGATCATGCACGACGACACCGTTCTCGGCGTGCGTGATCCGCAGGGTAATCGACCGCTCTGTATCGGTGAACTCGACGACGGCTATATCCTCGCGAGCGAGAGCGCAGCCATCGACACCCTCGACGGCGAGCTCGTCCGGGACGTCAAGCCCGGTGAGCTGATCGTTCTCCGGAGCGACGGGACTGGCTTTGACTCCTATCAACTGTTCGACGAGGATAACACGGCACACTGCTTCTTCGAGCACGTCTACTTCGCCCGCCCCGACAGCGTCATCGACGACGAACTGGTCTACGAGGTACGACGTGACCTCGGCCGGGAACTCTGGGCCGAAAGCGGCATCGAGAGCGACGTCGTGATGCCGGTCCCCGACTCGGGGCGATCCTTTGCCAGCGGCTACGCCGAAGCTGCAGCCGACGACGGCTCGGACGTCGAGTTCGCCGAGGGACTGATGAAAAATCGCTACGTCGGCCGGACGTTCATCATGCCGACACAGGACGAGCGCGAACGCGCCGTGCGGCTGAAGCTCAACCCGATCAAGAGCACAGTCGAGGGCAAATCCGTGACGATCATCGACGACAGCATCGTTCGTGGGACGACCTCGAACCAGCTCGTCCAGCTGCTCAAGGACGTCGGCGCTGAAGAGGTCCACGTCCGGATCGGTGCGCCGCCGATCATCGCCCCGTGTTACATGGGGATCGACATGGCCTCGCGTGACGAGCTGATCGCCGCCGGGAAATCGACCGACGAGATCTGCGAGGAGATCAACGCAGATAGCCTCTCGTATCTCTCGATAGACGCCGTCGCGAGCGCCCTACAGACCTCCCGTAGCGATCTCTGTCTCGGCTGTGTCACCGGGGAGTACCCCTACGATATCGAGGGCGAGGCGACTGATCGGGATGTCACACGACCCGATATCCCGACCGAATCGCCGCTTGCGGACGACTAATCGGACAGATCGTCGAACCGGTCTTCGGCCGCTTCTCGTCGGCGCTTTGTTTCCGGTTTGTCGTAGCGCACTCGGTCGACATCATCGCCATCCATCACTAGCTCCAGCACTGCACCTTCCTCTGCTGCAGGGCCAGGTAGCTCGTCGACTGAGAGCGTCGTCTGATCGATGAGCTCCCCATCGTCTTCGAGCAGTATCACTGCGAGGTCGTTGACTACTCGGTCTACGACGCCGGTCAGGACCTCGCCCTCTTCGTCCCTGAACGGGAGTCCAGCGACCGATGCGGTTCCAAACAGTGCTGCCAGTTTCTCCAGTACATCGCGCCGTTGATGCAACGACATACACCGCTCTGGCCGCGGGTTCGTATATGAACCTGTGGACGTCTGAACACGACCCCTGGAACGGGGTTACACGTTCAAAAGAGGACATACAGCATGAGATAGATCACGATCCCACCGGCAAAGGAGATGGTCCAGAGCGTCGCCGCGATCCGCCCGACGCGTGCGTGATTCGTCTTCGGGAGTTCGTGGATCGATCGTGTGGCCGCAAGCAGGAGAGCGTAGTAGACGAACGGAAGCGAGAGGACGGCAAGCAGGATATGGACGGCGAGGATCGGCAGGTAGACGTAGAGTTCGATGGTCTCCGGGCCGGGAAACGACGAGGGGCCGAGCAGCGCGACGCGATAGAGGTACATCACGAGGAACCCGGCGAACAGCGCGAAGGAGGCAGTCATGAGGCGGCGATGGCGTTCAATCTCCCCGGCGCGGATCGCCCGAACGCCAGCGAGAATCGTGACGATGGCGACCGCACTGACGGCGGCGTTCAGGTGTGGGATCGCATCGAGTGCCCACTCGGGGGCGGTCGGGATCGCCTCCTGTGGGAACGCCTGTAGCGCCGCTCCGAATACGAGAATCAGCGAAACGACGGTCAACACGGCCGTGACGGCGGGGACGTGCTCTCTGACCTGTGCTTGCATACACGGCGATTGGGAAAGAAGCGTCTTATATTCGTCTTTCTCAACGGGAGACGGTCCGTTCAGAGGTACGCGGCGTCCCACCGCGTCGGTTTACGTGTATTCCCACACGTCGAGCACTCGATACGTTCCATCGCATCCATCGCCGCGGCGACCTGCTCGCAGTTCGTACAGTAGTACGCCCAGCGTTCGTCACGGTTCGGGTCGGCATAGATCGTATTGAACGGTGCAATCGTCCCTCGGTGGGTCTCGTTGTCGGCCACGTAGACGATTTCGTCGTCGACGGCGAGTGTCGTCAGACCCGTCGGCTCGATGTCCTGAAAGACGTTCTCGACGTGTCGGGTTCCGTCGATCTCGATGTGTCGTTCGCCGATCTTCTCGAAGCCGAAGTGTCGATAAAAGGAGTTGCCTTCGCTGTTGTCCGCGAGGACGAGTCCGCGGAGGTGTGAGGCCCCTGCTTCGACGAGCCGTGCTCTGGTCTCCTCGAGAAGCTGACGTGAAATCCCCCGTCCGCGGTAGTCCGGATGGACGTGAAGCCAGAGCAGGTCGCCCGGCTGTTCCGACCCGTGCAAGATTGCGTCGGTGAATCCGGCCAGCGTGTCGTCGTCTTCGGCCACCAGGAGGATTCGTTGGTCGTCAGCTAACAGCGTGTCGAGGGTGTCATTGCCGTACCACGACGACACGGCACTGTCGATGGTATCCGGGCTCATCGAGTAGGAACTGCGCATCGAGTCGCTGGCGATTTTTCTGATGGCGTCCCGATCAGCTGCGGTTGCGTGACGTATGTCCATGACACACGATACCAATTGACAACACTTAAATCATACTGGCCGAAACCGGAGTGTTCAGATCGACTTCTCGGTCACAGGTGGCCGTTCGTGGAATCGGTGCCGTCACTCTTCGAGTCGGCTCGACCACCGGGTAACGGCGTACCGGTAGCACAGTTCCCCGGCGAGGAACAGGGCAATGCCGACAGCGCCCAGTACGATGAGAGCAGTAGTGGTAAGCGGCGTGATGACGAGGCCGACAACGAGCACCGGTACGAGTACGATGGCGACGGCGGCTGTAAAGAGCATGAACAGTGCAGTGTCGAAGAGGAATTCGTTCGGATCGAAGCCAGCCAGTGCTGCCGTCAGGCCGAACAGGTACTGGTGGTACCCGATGAGCAAGACGAGTCCAGTCAGAGCATCAACGGGGCCCGTACCGATCAGGGCCACCGCGAGCAGGTAGTAACCCGCCGCGGTCGGCAGTCCGACCAGGACCAGTGCGGCCCGCTTGGCAGCGAACAGATCCGAGATTCCGAGCGGATAGCGCAGGTACGAGGCTGGGTCATCGTACTGTGTAATCCAGTTGTAGGTCGTATAAGCCGAGAGCCCGAGCAGTGGGCCGAACGTGACGCCGACGGATGGTTCGACGCCAGTAATGCGCTCGGCGAGTTCGATCAACCCCACGCAGACGGCGAAAATGATGCCGCCGGAAAAGATGACTTTCCAGAGGCCGCCACTACTTCGCGCGACGTCGAGCAGCGTTTTGGTCGTCAGGCCGGTGTCGTCCCGGAGGCGTCGTCGCCACGTCGTAAACGCGGGCGAGCGGGTGCGAGTTGGGCTGGCATCTACGGGGTCGTATGCCAGCACCCCGACCGTGACGGTTCCAGCCAGTAGCGCAAGCGTCCCGACGACCGCCAGTAGTGACGGCTCGGCGTAGAGCGCGTACGGCGTCAGGGCGAGGATGTCGACGTTTGCGTACCAGAGCCCACCGCTGCCGACGCCGAACACGCCGACGGTCAGCGAGCCAGCGATTCCCCGGGTGGCGAGTCCGACCACGGCCAGCGTCACGACCAGACCGAGCAGGAACGTCGCAGTCGTCGAGAGCCAGAGGCGACCGAGGTCGACGAGTTCGAAACCGGTTCGGCCGATTGCGACGCCGAAGGCCCCCACGATCGGGACCAGAAAGAGGGCCGAGTAGTAGAGTGCATCTTTGGCGAGGAAGTGTCCCAGCAGGCGCTCTCGGGAGATCGGTAGCGTCCGTGCTGAAAAGACCAGCAGCGTCACGTCGCCGAGGACATCGTCAATAGCGTCCCTGCCCACCAGACCGATCGTTCCCGTGTGGAGCCCGAACGCGAACACGAGCGCGTGCAGTCCGGCGATCACGGCTCCGAGGCTCGTTCCCGTCTCCACGAGCGCAAAGACACCACTCGCCGTCAGCACGGCAACGAGCAGGGGGAAGGCCGCAAAGCGGCGACCGCCAAAGAGCGACGAATGCAGTCGCCACTCCTCGCGGAGCATCCAGACCAAAACGATACGGTCGATGCGGTTGATCCCCAGCATTGTTATCGGACTGCGGTCGTCGGGGGTTCTACTGGGTCGTCGCGCTCGAACGCCTCCAGCAGCGACTCGTCGGGGCTCATCTCGGCAGGTCGGCGCTCCGCAACGAGCCGACCGTCGCCGACGACGCCAACTCGATCGCAGAGATCGCGGGCGACCTCGATACCGTGGGTCGAGAGCAGCAAGGCGTTATCCTGCGTCCGGTAGTGCTCGAAATACTCCTTGACTCGCTCTTGCATGATCGGATCGAGATTCGCGAGCGGCTCGTCGATGAACACGGCGTCAGGGTCGTGAAGGAACGCCTGCGTGATCATCACCTTCTGTTGCTGGCCGCGCGAGAGATCCGTCGCCATCGCATCGAGTTTGTCCCGAAAGGAGAGACGGTCGGCCCACTCCTCGACGCGCTCGGCGAGGCGGTCGTCGGGGATCCCGCGTACCTGCCCGACGAACTCGAAGTACTCGCGAGGGGTCAGAAAGCTCGGCGGCGACTCTTTCTCGGGGACGATCCCGACCCGCCGTCTGGTCTCGATTGGCTCGGTCGCCGGATCCGTTCCCAGAACGGAGAGCGATCCCTCATCGGGTGCTAGCTGTCCAGTTAGCAGTCCGATCGCGGTCGTCTTTCCGGCCCCGTTTGGGCCGAGCAGACCGAACAGCTCGCCGCGGTCGACGGCCAGGCTTAGTCCGTCAAGCGCCTGAAAGTCACCGTAGCGCTTGCCCACATCCACCATCTCGATTGCACTCATCTCGACTGCAAGTCTCACTGAACGATCAATAAACTCCCGGACGCGGCAGTCCCGCCACCACCGAACGGGGGTAGTCCGGTCGAGGTCGACCGGCTGATCGCTCGCGGAGACCGAATCCGTTAACAGGCTGACTGACCAGTCAGTCAATAGAGTGAGTTCCGAGCGTCGAGTGGTCTACGCGGTGATCGCCTGCACGTTCTTCGTCGGTTTCGGCGGCGGCGTCATCTTCCCGATCCTGCCGAACCTCGGGGTAGTGCTAGGGATCTCGCCGTTTCTGGTCGGCGTCATCCTGAGTGCCAACCGGTTCTCGCGGCTGTTTGCAAACGCTCCTGCCGGGGCACTCATCGACCGGATCGGCACCCGGACGCCGTTCGTCGCGGGGCTGTTTATCGAAGGCATCGCGACGCTTGGCTACGTCGTCGCTGTCATCGCTCCTGCTCCTGAGGTGTGGTTCCTGCTCGCCCGAATCCTCTGGGGCGTCGGCAGCGCGCTCGTCTTCGCGACGGCGTACACGATTACGGCGGACGTCAGCGAGTCGGGGTCGCGCGGGACGAGCATGGGCATCGTCCGTGCCGGGATCACCTTTGGCTTCCCCGCCGGACTGGTGCTCGGCGGGCTAGTCAGCGACCTGTACAGCGTGGAGGCGGCGTTCGTCCTTGCGTCGGCGTTTGCCCTTTTCGCTAGCGTGCTCGCCTACTGGATCGTTCCGGAGACCCACAGCGAGGCGATTGAGCGTCGCAAAGGTGGCGTCAAACCCTGGGAGATCGATACCTCGACACCCGCGCTGACGGTCGGACTCGTCAACTTCGGCGTCTTCTTCGCGTATATTGGGGCTCTGTTCGCCACGCTCGTTGTCTTCCTTGGCGAACTGGAAATCGGGATGTTCGGACTGGACGCACAGGGTACCTCGGGACTCCTGATGGCAGTCACTGTCCTCTCTGGCTCCGTCTGCATGCTCGGCGGCGGCAAGCTGAGCGACCTGTACGGCTATCGTGTTCCGATTATCCTTGTCTCGCTGGTCGTCTCCGGCGCGGGCTTCGTGTTGCTGGCTGGAGCTAGCTCTGTCTCGCAACTGATCCTCGCCTGCCTCCTGATCGGCGGCGGACAGGGTGGAACCGGCGGTCCCATGATGGCACTACTTGCGGATCTCACCCCCGACCAGCGGATGGGACGAGCGATGGGGACGAACAACGTGCTCGGTGATATCGGCGGTGGGCTCGGCCCGCTCGTGACGCTCCCGCTGGGCGAGAGCATCGGCTTCGCGCCGATCTACGTCGCCTGTGCGCTGATCCCGCTCGTTGCCGGGGTCGTGCTACTGGTCGGAATCCGTGCCGAAACCGGGAGTCTGAACCCGTCGCTGGAACTACAGGCGGGCGACTGAGAAAAGACAATTCAGGGCCAGAGCCCACGGACGTCGTGGGCTTCGGCGATGCGGGACAGTGCCACCGCGTAGGCTGCTTCGCGCCATGTTGGGGCACCGCCTTCCTTTTCCGTACGGACGGCATCCCACGCGGCAAGCATCTCGCTTTCGAGCTCCTCGTGGACGCGTTCGAGCGACCACGACTGGCGGTTGATATCCTGGAGCCACTCGAAGTAACTCACAGTGACGCCGCCAGCATTGGCGATGATATCCGGCACCACTGCGACGCCTCGGTCGGTGAGGATTTCCTGTGCCCGGCTCGTCGTGGGGCCGTTCGCACCCTCGACGATCAGATCGGCACTGACGTTGCCTGCGTTTGCTTCGGTGAGCACGTTCCCGATCGCCGCAGGGATCAGGACGTCGACGTCGAGTTCGAGCAACTCGTCGTTGGTAACCGTACGTGGAGCACCGTGGTCTAACACCGCCTCTGGCTCCTCGTCATGAGAGGGAACCGAGTGCGTATCGATCCCGTCCGGGTCGTAGATCCCCCCGGTGACGTCGCTGATCGCCACGACGTTTGCACCCCAGCGGTCGAGCAGTCGAGCCGCGTTCGCCCCCACGCTGCCGTAGCCCTGAACGGCGATATCAGTGCGCTCGATATCGCGTCCGTAGTAGTCAATTGCCTCGCGTGTGATGATGGCGACACTCCGTCCAGGGGCCTTCTCCCGTCCTTTGCTTCCACCGATGACCGGTGGTTTGCCCGTGACGACGCCAGGAATCGTCTCGTCTTCCTGCATCGAGTAGGCGTCCATCACCCACGCCATCGTCTGTGGGTCCGTTCCCATGTCTGGAGCGGGGATGTCCTTCGTCGGACCGATCACGGAGCGTATTTCCTGTGTGAACCGCCGCGTCAGTCGCTCCTTTTCACCAGCACTCAGCGCCTTCGAGTCAACAGCGATACCGCCTTTTGCGCCACCGAAGGGGAGATCCATAACCGCACACTTCCAGGTCATCCACATCGCGAGCCCCACACATTCATCCCGCGTCACCTCTGGGTGATATCGCAGTCCACCTTTGAAGGGTCCCTTGACGCTGTCGTGCTGGGCTCGATAGCCCGTAAACACCTCGACCGAGCCGTCGTCGCGCTCGATCGGGACCGTGACCTCGTGTACTGAGGTCGGATGACTGAGCTGTTCGACGATCGCAGGGTCGATCTCCAGTCTAGCTGCTGCCTGATTCAATTGTCGTCGGGCCGTTTCGAGCGCTGATTCCTCCGCTGGGGTGGGCTCCGCAGATGCCCGGTCAGTACGTCCCTTCGACTCGGAGGCCATCGTTACTCGATCGGCATTCCCCGGTTCCGAAGCTCACCACCGCACTCCGGACAGTTCCCCACCGTGGTTGGATCAACGACGATATTTCCACACTCGAAACACTCATACGTCATTTCCTCTCCGGCGTCCTGGGTGACATCTCTCATAGGTAGTCCCAGCACACGAGTCTCATGTGCTGTACTCATACGTTGCGCCGGAATGAGGGAATAGCTGCTTGTTAATATGAAAACCCAATCAACAATCGTGTTGTTAATATATTAACCACGGCGGGCAGAACGGGCGTCAGAGGGGTCTGGATGTTCCCACGACGCTACGCTTCCTCGAACAGATGCATCCAAACCGTTGGCTGCGTGTTCGACGAAGCTACGCTTCCTCGAACAGTGCCGAAAACAGCTTTCGTTCGACTGTCCTGATATGCGTAGAAAATGCCGGTGGGGAGATTCCAAGCATTTCGGCCACTTCGGCACCGGTATGTTCCCGTGGTGACTCGAAAAAACCGCTGTAATAGGCCGTCTGGGTCACTTCTAGCTGTCGGTCGGTCAGCTCGTCGAAGACGCGGGAACGAACTGGTTCCCTCGAGGATCGATCTATGTCCTGTTTCGAGCGGATCTCCACGCCGGTAAACAACTCGTGGATGAGCTGGCTAATATGGCGTGGCGTGACACTCTCGGGGACTTCAACAACCAGTGTCGTCGAGTCCGGTGTCGCAGATGCACTCCGAAACACGGCTCCGTGATCGGCGAGTTCCGTTGCGAGGAACGCCTGTGCAAGTCTGAGGCCGAGGACACCACCGGATTCGTCCCCGCTGATCTGTCGAACCTCGTCGACCGCGATGAGGCTTTCCGCGACGTGCTCGACCTGATCGATCGCGGCCCCATCGACGGTTACGACCACGTAACTTCCATCGGCAGTCTGCTGAATTCCTCCCTGATAGGACAGTTCACAGTCCGCCTCCCGAGCGATCTTCGAAAGGACGAAGCTCGGATCGTCGATTTCGAACTCGATTCTGGTCACCGAGCGTGTCACCAGTGCGTTCTTTCGCTCGATCGCACTCGTTGCGGACGCGATAGTTTCGCCGAGTTCGCGTAACACCGCCCGGACCGTCTCGTCGAATGCAGCCTGCGTATCGGCGTAGACGTTCAACACACCGTATGAGAGGTCATTGTACTCCAGCGGAATACTGATCACCGACAGGAAATCCCGTGAGAGGGCATCCGTCCGCCAGTCCTCCTCCCGGAGACGGCCTGCAACGTTCGCGACGTTCGTAATCTCGCGCGTGGCGACTGTTCTTCCCGCGGGTTCGACCGCAGTGGTATCGACCGTAAACGTCACACTGTCCAGATACCCCTGTTCGGCTCCGGCCCACGCACGTGGTTCGACGGTCCCTGTTGCTGGACTCTCCTCGCCGATCCAGGCGAAGGTAAAGCGGTCATCCACCGTTAACAGCTCACAGACCGTGTGGTCGATCTCCTCACGGGTTTCGGCCTGTACGACCGCCTGGTCGATCTCGCGGATCGTTTCATTGATCCGGTTCAGGCGCGTGAGCTGGTTGTTCTGGCGCTGTAGCTCCCTGTCCTGGCTACGGAGCTGGCTCTCACGGGTAACACGGTCGAGCGCCGCTTCTGCTGTTGCTGCCAGTAGATCCGCGAGCTCTCGCAACACGTCGTCGAACTCGCCGACCGATGGCGACCCGGCGACGAACACCCCGTGGTTTCCAAGGGGAATATATGCCGTACTTCGAAGTCCGGTTGCGCGATCCTGAAGCTGTGGTGACTCGTGGACGTCGTCGAAGAACATCGCCTCGTTCTCGACGAAGCTGTGGCTGACCAGCCCCTCCCCGTTAGCTCGTGCGACCGGAAGCGGGCCGTCCAGTCGCTCCATTGCGGGCGACCCTGCGGCCGGTTGTAGCTCGTTTGCTTCTACGTCGAACAGGTAGACTGCGCTTGCATCCAGATCAAGAACGCCCGCAGTGTCGTCGACGACCTGCTGTGCGATCTCCCGTCTGGTCTCCGCGTACAGGAACTCTCTGGCCGTCTCCTGTAGCGTTGCCAGAGCCACCTCCCGTTGCTTTCGCTTCGTCACGTCTCGACAGCTATACAGTAGCGTCCCGTCCTGAATCGATACTTCGCGGACGTTGACGAGCAGCGTGTGCTCGTGGCCCGCCTTGTCAGTCGCGGTGACCTCGATGTTTTTGAGTACACCCTCCTCGGCAAGCTCTGCACGATCGAACAGGTCCTCACCGAGCAGGGCCTCGATTGAACCAAGCTCCCGGATCTCCGCTGCGGTATAGCCGAAAATGAAGTTGACGTTCGGACAGACGTAAGTGTACTCCCCGTTCTCGTCTGTTATCAGTACCGTGTCCGTCATATTGTTGAGCGTGACCCGGTGGAGCTCTTCGGAGCGGCGAAGATCCCGTTCAAGTGCAACTCGCTCGGAGATATCGACTGCTTCGACGACGATCGACCGGAGTTGGCCCCGGTCGTCGTGGACCGGTCTGGCCGAGAGGTCGACGACTTCCACGTCCGGATCGAAGGTCCGAGTCACCACTGCGTTACCGAACCGTCCGGCGATAGCCGTTTCGACGATCCGGCGGACGTCTGCCTGTACCCCTTCGTCGCCGGACCACGACGGGAGCCGCCAGAACTCCTCACCGAGAACCGATTCGACATCTCCATCGATCATTTCGCCTCCGGTTTCGTTCGCTCGCCGTAGCGCCCCCTCCGGATCGAGCACCCACGTCGCAGTACGAGGGTCCTGAAAGATGGCGTCGAACTGTCTCGCCCGGTCGTGCTGTTGTGCTTTTCGACGACGTGTTCCCACGCTTTCCTCGATACGCTCGATGATCGACTCGATTTCGGCGTCATCGAGGGTACTGATTGGGACGTATCCGGAGACGTCGGCATCGACCGCCTCGCTGGCGACGGACTCGTCGCCGGAACTCGTACAGAACAGAACAGGGATCGTCTCCGAGGATTCTCGAATTGATCGCAGGAGCGCGATCCCCGTAGACGCCTCGAGTTCGTGCGCCGTCACTACACAGTCGAGCCCCTCGTTACGAACGGCGTCGACCGCTGCTTCCGCGGTCGACGCGGAGTGGACTGTGGCACCGGTACGTGTTTCCAGGGCCGTCTCGAACTCCCCAAGCCAGGATTCCGTCCCTGCAAGTAGCACGCGGGTCGACGCCAGCGGCTCCGAGTCGGTCGCCATTGTGTTGTCGTAACCAGTGGGGCGTGTTGAACGTACCGGCGTCGAGAGCGGCACGACGACCCGGATAAAGTTGGTATCCACGGATCGGGAGGGATATGGGGCGGGACCGACAAGCAGGGGTATGAACGAGGACGTAGCGTCCCCTGGCTGGTTCGCCGATGTGGACCATACGGACGCGGAGGCTGCCGCGACACGGATCCGAACCGGCGAGGCGGAGACGCCGGAGGCGTGGCCAGCGATTGCGGTCGAGACGGGTACGGTGTCGGACGAGCAAGCGTACTACGATGCGCTGAGAGCGGCGACACTTCGGGCCGCCCGGGACGCCGTCACCGAGCGAGAGCGAGCAGACGACCGACAGCTGATCCACGCCGTTCGCTCGATGGACGATTGTGACAGAGTCGCCAATGAACTCGCCGAACGTCTCACCGAGTGGGCAGGGAGTCTGGACGACGAGGCGGGAGCAGGCGTCGAGTACGCCCGCCAGATCGCGGGTGCTGACGACCACGAGCCGCAGCTCGTCTCGCTTGCCGAGCGGATCGTCGACCTCGCGGAGGAGGCCGAGGAGCTACGCACATTCATCGAGCGGCGTGCGCCGGATGTCGCACCGAACCTCGCGGCGCTCGCCGGACCCGTCCTTGCCGCACGACTGATCTCGCTTGCTGGCGATCTGGAGTCACTGGCGAAAAAGCCAAGCGGCACTGTCCAGGTCCTCGGTGCGGAAGACGCGCTGTTCGCCCATCTGCGGGGGCACGGAACCTCGCCGAAACACGGCGTCATCTTCACCCACGAGTACGTCCGCGGGACGGACCCGGACGAGCGCGGATCCGCTGCACGTGCGCTTGCCGGAAAGCTCTCGATCGCCGCCCGAATTGATTACTACTCGGGCGAGTACAACGCCGAACTGGAGGCCGAACTCGATCGGCGCATCGAGCGGATTCGCACGCGAGGTGACGCGGAATGAGCCTACCGGACAGCGTCACGCGCCGAGAGTTCGACGGCGAGGACCGACTCGCCACTCGCGGCCAGCCGGTCTACGGCGAGCCGACCGACGGCGACTGGCGGCTCTGGGATGCCCGTCGCTCGAAGCTCGGCGCGATGTTCGAGCTGGGGATGGAGACGGGCCTCGAAGACGGCGATCGCGTCCTCTATCTCGGTGCCGCAAGCGGGACTACGGTGAGCCACGTTGCTGACTTCTCCGGGCCGACGTACGCGGTCGAGTTCGCTACACGACCCGCCAGAGACCTGCTCGACGTCGCCGAGAGCCGCGATCGACTGTTCCCGCTGGTGAAAGACGCCCGGACGCCGGAGCGGTACGCCCACGTCGTCGAGAACGACCTCGACGCAATCGTCCAGGACGTTGCGACGAGCGGTCAGGCCCGTGTTGCGCTCGAGAATAAGCGGTTTCTCGCCGAGGACGGGCGACTCGTCGCCGCGTTCAAGGCACGAAGCGAGGACGTCACCGCCGATCCCGACGACGTCTTCGAGGGAGTGCTGGCGACGCTGGAGAACGGCTACGAGATCCTCGACACCGAACGTATGGAGCCGTTCCACGACGACCATCTGGCGGTTATCGCGACGCCGAAGTAGATCGTTCGCAGCAGAAATACAGCTTTCTATCGCGGCGTCTCGGTCCCCCACTCGTCCAGCGCAGCGGCGAGTTCCGGGACCGTTTCCGCACGGTGCTCCAGCGACTCGCCATCGACGTGGGCCTCGACGGCTTCCCGGAGCGCCCGTGCGCCCGCCTCCGTTCCGTCGGGATGGCCGTGGATTCCCCCGCCAGCCTGTACGCAGACGTTGGTTCCGACGGCGTCGAGCAACTGATCAACGATGCCCGGATGAAGTCCGCCGGAGGCGACCGGGAGAACGTCGTTCAGTCCGTGAAGGTCGCTCCGGAGCCACTCGTTGATGCCGACCGTGTCCTCGTTGGCGAGCTTCCCGAGCCCCGCCGTCCCGGTGTGGATGTGGTCGACGCCCGCAAGTCGGGCGAACTGTGCCAGACAGCGCATCGAGACGCCGTGATGATCGAGCCGATCGAAGGCGGCATGCATTGCGCGGTGAGCGTGGATCGCCAGCCCGAGCCCCTCACAGGCCTCACGGACGGTCTGGAGTGCGGCCCAGCCTGTCGTGATGATGTCGACCATCACGAACCGACCGCCGTGGTCGGCGACGAACTCGGCTCGCCGGACCATCTCGTCGGTTTCTGCGGTAATATTGATCAGATACCCCTTTCGCTCGCCCGTCTCGTCTTCGAGTTCGTCACGAGCGGCGAGGCTCCGTCTGGTGCGCTCCTCGAAGGGATTGAATGCCTGATCAGTCAGGTTCTCGTCGTCTTTCAGGAGGTCGACGCCGCCGCGCCACGCCTCCCGGCCGATCTCGACGTGCCGGTCGGTCGATAACCCGACTTTCGGCTTCGGGACGGTTGCCGTGATCGGCCGGTCATCAGCGTCGAGTAACTCCGACCGGACTGCCGAGCCAAACTGGGGGCCACGAAACCCCTCGACGAGCGAGGCGGGCCACTTACAGTCCATCAGCCGGATCGAGTCGACCGCTTTCATCCCCAGAATATTCCCGGCGATACACGAGAGGATCTGCGGGAGGCTCCCGGCCTCGAACAGCGCGGCCGGGTATGCGACCAGCGCACGATCAGCGTCAATATCGAAGGCGACGGCACTGAGGTCGGTGACGTCCTCGCCCGCCTGCAGGGGGGCCCACGTTCCGTTCGAGCTTTCGGATGCGACGCGGCTCGCCGCTTCGTCCATACTCATCCCTGCAGCCGGATCGAGACGGAACTCGCAGACGAGGTCCGTCTCGACCGGTTCGTACTCCGGATCCAGAAAGTCGTCGTACTCGATGCCCGTCATGCTAGATCATACCGTTCACGGGCTGGCAGTATAGCCTTTTGCACGAGCCACGAATATAGAAGGTGGCCGTTCACTCCGAGTCGAAACTCGTCACCGTGATCCGCTCGGCTTCGACGTCCTCCATGGTCGCACCCCACCCGCCGACCGAGATAACCTCGTCACCAGTATCGACGCTGACTGCGGCGACGCCCGCGAACTCGGCCACCGACGGAGGCGACGTTTGCTCGCGGTCGATCTGGTCGAACTCGTTGGTCGTACTGATGTCAACGAGTTTCCCCTGAACCGTCCGTGAGCGCCCTGTCAACGTGTCGACGCCAACGATTTCGAGACTGATGTCCGCTCCGTTGTCGAACATCGGCTTGACGTCGCGCACGAAGTATCGAAGGTTGACGTAACTATCTGGCCGGTCCTCGTCGTGAACCGTATAGAGGGGCTCCCAGACATCCCACAGGGAGGTGAGGAAGAACCAGTGAAACACGTAGGTGTGGCTTCGGTCGTCGACGAGGACACCGTACTGATTGATCGAGTCGCTATGTGGTGCGAAACATGTCTGTTTTCTGTCGACGATCACGACGAACGGCGAGGGAAGCGGGCGATGACGGGCCTCCGTACACGCACCGGACACCGTGTTCACGTCGACTTCGTCACGGCCAGCGGAGTGGAGCGAGAGTTTGACCAGCACGTCCCTGTCTATTGCGTCGACGAGCGCTGGACGCAGCGTCTCGAACTGGTTGGGCGTGACGGCAAGCTGGACCTGATTATCTGCCTCCCCGATATATCGCTTCGCACTGTCGATCACAGTCTCGAAGCGGGAGACAATGCTCACTTTGCTCTGGCCCATCTCCGGCTGGCTCCAGCGCTCTTCGATCTCGCTGGCGGCGCTCTCGAATTTCGACGCACGCGAGCGCAGGTCGTCAAGGACTTCGTCGGGATCGTGGGCGCGGGCGTGGAGACTGTCCTGTTCGTAGGTTTCGATGAACCCCTTCGACTCCAGATCGCGGAGCACGTCGTAGATTCGTGGGTCCGGAACCTGACTGAGATCAGCGAGATCCGTTGCGGACGCCGAACCGAGTTCAAGTAGTGTCACGTACGCCTCGGCCTGATACGGCGAGAGCCCGGCGTCCTGCAGGACGGTCGTCAACTCGTCTTGCTCCATTGTCAGTACCTGTTGGGTGTGCCGGTATCCGTTACTTTCGGTTGTCCGTTCCGCACTGGCTGGCTGCCGATACCGGATACCGACCGTAATTTGCCTCGTATCATGCTCGTCATACATATAGGTACAACATCAGTTATAAAAGAGTAGGGACTGCGGCAGATCCATCCTCGGCTGTGCCACCTACTGTCCTGTGTCCGGCGGAGTCTCCCGTCCAACGTGGATCTCGTGAGCCTCGATATCCTCGAAGGCGGCGACCAATCCACCGATAGCAAGCCGTTCGTCCCCGGTATCGACAGTGAGTCCCGCTACCTGCTCCGACGGGTCGAACTCGACATCGATGATTTTTCCACTCACACTGCGTTTACGTCCCGTCTTGACGTCCCGCCCCTCGATCGTTGCATAGAACTCCCCGCCGTCGTTGTGGAGGTCCTTGACACATCGCCGAATCGAAGCGTAGCGGCGGGGAAACGACCGGCCCGCCCCGTTCTCCGCGAGCGTCCTCGAAGCGGTCGTCCACAGTACGGTTCCGAAAAATCCGGACACGAGAAAGCCGAGCGCGGAGCGATTGAAGATCACGCCGTAGCGGTCCCGGTCGTTGTTTCGGATGGCGTCCTGTGTGGCGTAGACCGAGTACTCCCAGTCCGCAACGGCAATGATCGGTGTAGTGATGCCGTTTCTGGCCCGCACGGTAGTTGCAACGTCGAGGTACTCGTAGCGCTCCGGATCGTGGACCTCCGCTGCTGGGGTGAGCAGTAGATCGATCGTGACCCCGTTTGCACACTGTCTTCTCAGCTGGTCCTCGAACCGCTCTAGAAGTTCGGGGGTCAGCGATAACGCCAGTTCGTACTCGGCCGACTCGATGGCATCCTCGACGTATTTGAGAATCGTCGACCGGGACTTGACAAGCGATACCGCCTCGGTGTCACGCGCCGGTGCTGTGTAGCGTGCGTCGAGTTCGGCAATCATCTCGTCGATAGACTCGGTGACCTCCCCGAAGGCCATGGATGGATCGACGGCCGTGATCTTCATCGGTCGTGACTCCCGGAGCTCTACCAGCCCCCGGTCGCTAAGGCTCCGAACCGTGTCGTACACACGCGGCTGTGGTATCTCCGTACTCTCCGCGATCTCGCTTGCAGTCAGTGTTCCCTGTTCCAGCACCGCTAGATAGGCATCGATCTCGTACTCTCCGAGATCGAACCGATCCCCGACTCGTTCCAGTTGTCCACGCAGATCCTCGGAGCTCATACTATTCCTGCCGTCCTCTAGCGATAAATTATTTATTATATTCTGAGTAGCACTATATTATATAACCAGGTAGCTATTGAGGCTCGCCATCGCCTTCGGTTGCAGGAACGCTGATTACCACTGTCGTTCCCGAATCACATCGGATCTCGACTGTACCCCCCGACTGTGACACGATCCAGTCGACGAGCCAGAGACCGAGTCCACCACTATGGTTGAGATGCGAGATCCGTTGCTCGCCACTGATCACTAGCCGTTCGTCCGGGGGTATCCCGTCTCCATCATCACTGATAGTCAACGAAACCGTCCCGTTGTGTTGGCTAATCGTGATGTCAACAGCCGGCTCCGATCCTGCGTGTGCTCCGGCGTTCGTCAGCAGTTCGTCCACTGCGGTTGGAAAGTCGGGACCGACAGCGACGGGGGCAGACTCTGGGTGATCGAGCGTCACGGTGGCATCCGGGTACCGTTCCTGGAAGGTCGCCACCTGCCGTTCGACGATTTCGACGAGATCGACGGTCTCGTCGTGATCAGTGGTACCCCTCAGTAGCAGCTTTTCGGTCATTCGCGCCCGGTCGCTCAGCGTCAGAAGCTGGTCACAGGCCTCGGTAATCTCGACTGTTCCACTGTCGTCGTCCGTGTCGAGTTGCTCTGCCTGACCCATCACGACGTTGAGCGTGTTCCGCAGGTTGTGGCGCAACAGCCGATTTAATACGAGCAACATCTGTTCACGTCGGGCGAGCGTTGCGGTGAGCCGATCGACCGCGTCGCTGATCTCGACCCATTCGGGACTCCCGGCAAGCGGTATCTTCTGGTCGTACTGCCGCCGTTCGAGCCGCTCCAGACGCACCCGAAGCCGTTCTGTCTGGCGAATATGGTTCCGATATATCCACCCCCCGAACCCACCTACCGCGCCGAGCAAGACGAGCCCCGAGAGGAATTGTACGAGCGCTAGCTGGTGGATCTGTTCGGTCACCGCTGACTCGCGATGGTCGACCGTGACGACCCAGCCGGTGCTGGGGACGATAGCGGAGCCACTGATCGTCGTGTCGAACCGCTCCTGTCGCTCGAATAACGTCTGGTTTACTGAGCTAACTGATACTGCCGTCTCTGCAGTGTCCTGACGACTGACTGCCGACTCGAAGAACGCCCCGTCCAGATACAGCGCGGCGTTCAGCGTCCCGACGACCTCGCCGTCATCGTAGATAGGGACGCTCAGTACGACGATTCGGTTCCCCGTTTCCGCGAGAAGCGGCTCGCTAATGTGCTCTCCACCAGCAAGTGCTCTGCTTACGTACTCGCGGTCGCGATAATCCTCTCCAAGAACGTCATCGGACGACTCGCCGTCCGCCGTGAGGATATTGACCATCTCACCGTCGCCGTTGACCACCGAGACACCGCCGATCCCGTTGAGTTCCCACACACCCTCCATCGCTGCTCGTTGCTCCTCTGAACCGTGTTCGAGTAGCCGCGGATCATCCGCAGCCACCCGGAGAGTTCGATGATTCTCCCGGAGTTGCTGGTCCAGTACCGATGCCGTCTGGTCTGCGCTGTCGTTGACATCCGCCTGTGCATCGGCTATCGCGGCCGATCGCTGTGATTCGAAGGTTACGAACATCACCCCGCTGATGACCAGGCCAAGGAGGGCCAGACTCAACAGGAACTTCCGGCGGAGTTCCATTAGTCTCTACTGGTAGTCTGGGGACACCGAACCCTATTGAGGGTTGTGGTACTGGCTAACAAGCAACGATCGAAGTTCGCGGAGCGGAGTCGGCAGTTTACACCAGCTCCGCGAGGATCTCGTCGGCGTGGCCCTCGGGATCGACCCCCTCGTAGACGGCGACGATCTCACCGTCCTCGACGACGTACGTGTTCCTGAACACGCCGTCGAAGGTGTTGCCGAACATCGACTTTTCGCCGTAGGAGTCGTACGCGCTCGCGACAGTACCGTCTTCGTCCGACAACAGTATGATCGGCAGGTTGTACTCCCCCGCGAAGTCGGCGAGGTCCTCGACCGGATCGTCGCTGATTCCCACCACGTCGATCCCGCGCCGTTCGAACGCTTCCCATCGGTCCCGGAAACTACACGCTTCGGTAGTACAGCCGGGCGTGTCAGCTCGGGGATAAAAGTAGACGACTACCCGTCCCTCGAACTCCTCGAGTGACACCGTCTCACCATGCTGGTCCTGTAGTTCGAACGCTGGCGCAGCGTCACCGATCTCGAGCATACACATTGTCAGCCAGTGGAGAACAAGCGAGTTTCGGTACGGGAAAGCAAGTCGGGCGTGATCAGTCGATCCGCTGTGCGGCGTCCTGTTCGACCAGCGGTTCGGCGTTGACCGTGGGGAGCGTTACGACATCGTCGGCATCCAGTTCGTACTCCCTGTCGTCGACACCGAATATCTCGCCGATTTCCTCGGTGATCCGGACAGTTGTACGGTCGGTGTCATCGGTTACTGACGATGATTCGTCGCCGTTCGTCGGAGTCCCCTCCTCTGGTGGGATCTCCGGTGCTCTACCGGCGTCGTCCCCCGGTGGATCTCCGCCCGGAGTCGGCTCCTCCTGGGTCGTTGTCCCGTCGCTCGAAGCTCCCACAGGTGTGTCGGAGCGGTCGGTTCCGGTTTCCTTACCACCCATGAGATCGGCAGCATCGACATCGGTATTGTTGACGGTTTCGACGTCTTCTGGCGGGGCCTCTGGGGGGTGGTCCGGCGGTGCCGGTGGGGTGTCATCAGCAGGTTCGGCCCGGTCCGGGGTCGACTTCCCTCTGGGCTGTTCCACACCCTGATCCTGGGACCGATCACCGGTTGTAGACTTGCCCTCCTCGTCTCCATCCGATGCCGGACTCGTCTCTCCGGCGAGGATGTCGAGCACGTGATCTTTGTTCCCCTCGATACGGTCGACGAGATCGCCAAACAGTTCTGCCTCCTCGCTCGTCAACCCCTCTTCGTCGGCGGGCATCCCCGCCGCGGCAAGGCTTGCACGTTTGACGATCTTCCCCATTCGGCGTTCGTAAACCGCCTCGACGACTTCCTCCGCGGTCTCGATCTCGTCAGTTAGCTGGCTGACTTCCGTCGAGGAAAACGGGTCCTCGGCTCGCTCGGCGGCGCGTTCGCGTTCGTTTTTGAGGTTCGCAATGTAGTTCCCGACGTCCTCGTAAAACGAGTCGCGCAGATGCTGCAAGCTATCTTTCTGACGCTCTTTGCTTTGCACGGAGCGTAAGTCGTCGAGATTCATTCTTTTTCCTTTTCAGCGTGACCGCGGGCCATCAGATAGACGCCCACGAACTCGGGTACTGTCTGTGCACCCTCCGTAATTGTAAAGCTATCGCCGCCCAGTCGGATCTCCCCACGCTCCGTTCCCGTCCCCGGTAGGGCGTCGAGCTCGGGGACGTCAATCCGGATCTCCTGGCCGACAAAGGGGTCGGGGATGGCATCGTCGAGCGGCCTGAACGAATCGAGCGCATCGCGCTCGATCTGGGAGACGACCAGCCCGGAGCCACCGTGTAGACTCCCCGGTAAGCGGATCAGTCTGTTCGTGTCCGTGGTTACCGGCTCGTCGATCGGCGCGCTCTCGGCTTCGATCACGTCTTCTGTGAGTAGCCGTGCAACCTGATAGAACGCGGGATGGACGTCGATGTTGCCCGCCACGATCTCGTCGTAGTTGTTCCGCGCCGCGGTCAGCGCGGCGGTCGATTTCCCCTCGCCGATCCGGTCGAACTCCTGGAGCCGCTCGATTGCGTCTTCCTCGGGGAGCGCGAGCAGTTCGTCGACGAGACCGACCAGACGCGTGTGGACGCGGCCGCTCCAGCCCCCATCAGTGACCAGCGACCGCTTGTGTGCCGGGCTAGAGCGTCCGGCAGTACCGCTGACCGCCTCGTGCTCGACGAGGTTCTCGAACTCGACGTCGATCCCGCGGACGTAATCGACGATCTCACGGCGGTCGTCCCGATCGAGCCCTCTGATGCCCTCGTCACGCACGTGAACGTGATAGCCTCGACCGCCCGAGAAGACGATCGTCATGTCATCAAACGCGAAATCCGACTCCAGAAAATCAAGCAGTCTGAACAGGGCCTCCTTGCAGGTCGCCAGCATGTCCTCGTAGCTATCCTCTTCCGGGGAGACGCCGGGGAGATGGTCGGCGTCGAGATCGAAGACGAGATCCGAACTCCGCCAGCCCTTCTGTTGCATCGTCCCCGCGCCGGGATCGTCGTATCGGCCCGCGGAAAAGTAGACGTGACGCGGGCGCTTTCGTGCGAGAAAGTCGTCGATCGACCCGATATCCAGCAGTGATCGGTGGCGCACCATCGTGGTTCCGGAGCCGCTGGTCCACGGAATAAATCCCCACTCGCGCAGGTTCGCGTCGGGCGGCGGCGAGACCGCTGTCCGCCGATAGTAGTCTCGAAACCGACCGCGGAGGTACGCTCGGGTACGCTCTTCCATCGGTTACAGTCGTATGCAAGCGGGGATAGTTAAGGTACCGTTTGCGGTTCGAGTTCGTGTCAGTCGCCCATCTGGGTAGTGTGGCGACTGATACCACTACCAGCATAAGCCCGACTTACCCCAGTTTGAGCCTGTATAACTAATCAGGAACGGGCCGTGCAACCTTGCGATGGCCAACGGAGAAGCCGGCTCGCCGGGACCGAACAGACGACAACTGCTCGGACTCCTCGGGGCTGGCAGTCTCACTGCGCTCTCCGCGGCGATAGTCGCGACCAGTAGCGCACTCGACGATGATGAACCGGATGACGACGAAGAGAACGGTGAGGAACCGCCTGAAGACGACGATGAGACGGGCGGCGACGAATCGCCGGACCTGTTTTCAGTCGACTGGGACGGTATCTATGGTGATGGATCCACGGGATCGTTTATCGCTGCAAACCTCGGTGATAGCGGCCTCGAGCTCGGCGGCGTCCAGCTCGACGAGGACGACGCGGGCGTCGGCTGGCTGGTCGACGGTGCCGATCCCGACAGCGAAACGACTCCCCGAACCTACGTCTCCGAACTGAACCGGTCGAGACGGGATCTCGATGAGGGATATGCCATCCACGACTCGATCGAACTCGTCCTCCCGGTCGACGATGGCCGACTGCTCGTTGGCTGGACACACGATATCTCGCCCGACAGCAAGACGGCGTGGGTCAAACGCGTCGACGGGGAGGGGTCTGTCGAATGGGACGCCGAGTACCCACGACCGGAGATCAACTCCTTTCGGGACGTCTTCCTCGACGGCGTAGCAACTGCTGATGGCGGTGCTGTTCTCGCTGGTGTCACCCTCGGCTCCGAGTTCGTCGACACACGCCACGGCGACGGCTGGCTGGCCAAAATCGCTGCTGACGGCGAACTGGAGTGGGAGCAAACGTACAATACAGCCGACACCACACACACTGACTGGACCGAGGACGACCGGCACGATCGGTTTACAACGATTCAGCGCGTCGAGGAGGGCTATCTGTTAGCTGGCACGACGACGCTCGGCGAGGATTCGTCGGTGGCTCCCTCGGAGCCGTGGATCCTCGCGGTCGATGACGACGGTGAAGAACGTTGGGAGGTGTACGACGACCGGGAGATCGACGACGATAGCGACCATCGGGATCGGGTAATCGAGGATATCGCGACGAACGGAGATGGGGTTCTCGCGGCGGGAACCGTTGGGAGCTACGAGTACGCTCGATCGTTCCGGACGAACACCCTCACGGGAGGTGGCTGGCTGGGATACGTAGAGGATGGGTCGCTCGACTGGGAACAGCGGATCAACGGGACGTCGATACGAACGATTGACTACGTCGGGGACGGATACTACGCCCTCGGCGGCCGACGTGATGACAGTGCGTGGCTCGGTGTCATCGATTCGGATGGCGAGATCGTCGAGGAAAAACGGCTGCACGAAGCCGATGGTGAGGTACTCGTGACGACGTACGAGGAGGGTGAACTGGTGGTAGCCGGACGTCGATTCGACGGAGCGATCCCTGTGGGCTTTGCGGCGGGAGTGTCGGTCGACATTCCGGACGACTGAGCACCGTTTCGCCCGGAGAAACTTTATCATAATTGACTGTGTACGAAGCCGTGTGTATGTGTATCACTGATCGGTATCTATGGAGGAGAGTATGAGCGAGACGCGGTTCGGTGTCGACGGGTCGACCGCAATCATCACTGGATCGTCCAGTGGCATCGGCAAGGCGATCGCCGAGCGGTTCGCCGCCGATGGCGTCGATGTCGTGCTCTGTTCACGCGAGCAGGACAACGTCGATCCTGTAGCAGAGTCGATCACCGACAGCGATCGACCGGGGTCCGCACTGGCGGTCGAATGTGACGTTACGGATCGGGATGCCGTCGACGCGCTGGTCGAAACGACAGTCGAGGAGTTCGGCGGTCTCGACGTGCTCGTCAACAACGCCGGCGCGTCGTTCATGGCGGACTTCGACGGGATCAGCCCGAACGGCTGGGAGACCATCGTCGACATCAATCTGACCGGCACGTACCACTGTACGCAGGCAGCGAGCGAATACCTGAAAGACGGCGGTGGGTGCGTGATCAACCTCTCCAGCGAGGCGGGACAGGATGGCGCACCGTACATGAGCCATTACGCCGCCGCGAAGGCAGCGGTCATCAACCTCACGACGACCCTCGGCCACGAGTGGGCGGGCGACGATGTCCGCGTCAACTGTATCGCGCCCGGCTACGTGGCGACCCCTGGCGTCGAGTCCCAGATGGGCGTCACTGCCGAGGAGATCGATCGTGACACGGTCGACCGGACGATTGGGCTGAGCGAGGAGATCGCGGATATCGCACAGTTTCTGGCGAGTAACGCAGCATCCTATATCGTCGGCGAGACGATTCGTGCCGCAGGCGCACCCGACATCATGAAATCACCGAGCCAATGACAGACCGAGAGATCCATCTTCCAGTCGCCGCACAGAGCAGTATCGATGGCATCGCCGAAATCACACAGCAAGCCGAATCCGAGGGCTACGTTCGAGCATGGATGCCAGAAACCTGGGGTCGTGACGGCGTCACGACGCTGACCACACTCGCCGAACGAACGGACGAAATCGAACTCGGGACCAGCATTGCGAACGTGTTCTCACGCTCGCCCGCGCTGCTCGGCCAGACCGCGGCGACGCTTCAGGAGGCCTCAGATGGCCGGTTCCGTCTCGGGATCGGTCCGAGCGGCCCCGCCGTGATCGAGGGCTGGCACGGCGAATCGTTCGAGCGCCCCCTGCGGCGTACTCGCGAATACGTCGAAATCATCGAGCGCGTCGTCGCGGGCGAGGGGCTGGAGTACGACGGCGACATCTACTCGCTGTCGGGCTTTCGGCTCCGATTCGATCCGCCCGAGACCCCGCCGCCGATCGACGTCGCAGGAATGGGACCGAAGTCAGTCGAACTCGCGGGACGGTTCGCCGACGGCTGGCACGCGACAACCTTCACACCGGATGGGCTGCGCGAGCGACTCGATGATCTCCGACACGGCGCGGAACTGGGTGACAGGTCACCCGATGATGTTCGTGTCTCTCTATCCTTGCCGTGTTGCGTACTCGACGACGGGGATCGCGCGCGCAATCTGGCGGCACAGCATCTGGCCTTTTACGTGGGTGCAATGGGCACGTACTATCGGAAATCACTCGCACGACAGGGCTACGAAGCGGAAGCCAACGAGATCGCCGCAACCTGGGCCAGCGGTGATCAGGAGGCCGCGATAGCGCTGATCGAAGACGAACTGCTCGACGACCTCGCCGTTGCGGGCACGCCCGAACAGGCCCGCGAACAGCTAGAGACGTTCACCGGAATCGAGGGACTCGACGCTGTGGCACTTGCGTTCCCACGAGGGGCATCGGCGTCTGATATCAGTGCCACCGTCGCGGCAATGGCACCAGATAACTGAACGGATTGCACGGGTATTTCTCACCATCTGTCTGGCTGTTTGCAACAGTACCGTGGCATGAGCAAGTTTAAATATCGATACCGACTAGCATCGTGACGAACGATTTCCGCCAACATTCCGGCGGGGAGTCTGATCTGCCACCATGACAATGCGCATTGCAATCGACGAGTACAAGCAAAACCATCGTGAGGACGGCACCCATCCCGGCGAGCGAGCGTCGGTCAATGGGCTGTTTAGCGGTGACGAGGGACGACTCGTCTACGTTGACCGGGGCGGATCGATCCGCGATTACTCCGGTGCCACATTGAACAAACACGGTATCGAACGCTCGCGTCTGGGGATCGGCTCGGACGATGGGGTCTACTGGTTCGACGAGATGGAGACGACCCGGCAGACCTACGAGGGTGAGACGACGATGATCGTCACGGAACACGACGCCGGCGAGTTCTCCGTCCACCAGTACGATTACACGCTGGATCGGGCACACCTCACCCACGTCGAAGTGCGTGGGGACATGCCAGAGCGCCCACGACTTGTCGCCACGATGGCGTTTGCGCCCGATGGCCAGTCGAGCAGTGTCGGCAATCTCAAGCATCAGGACGTCGTCGAAGTGTTCCACAACGCCGAACACGATTACATCACCGCATCGACAGGCATCCGGAACGTCAGCAGTCAGCGCCGCCAGGGGATGGATGCACTGCTATCGGACGACCCGGGTGGGCTGGGAGTCGACGCTCACACCGACGATGACCTCTCCGATACGATGGTCGTCGAGACGCTTCTCGATGACGAAGGCGGACATGCACAGTCGACGCTCGTCACGCTGGTCGCCGATCATGAGGAGACCAACAGAGACGACGCGCTGGCACACGTCCGGGCGTTCGCAGACCACTACCAGACCGACCGTGCGATTCGCAAGCGTGCGAACCTGCACAACTCGATCGCGATCCCAGATATCCCTTCCCGGGACTCAGTCGTCGATGACCTGCGCGCGCTCTCCCTGCTCACTGCGCCGACGGGAGCACGGATCAAGGCCCCGGAGTTCGACCCGTATCACGTCTACTCCGGCGGCTACGGCTACACCTGGTTCCGAGACGATGCGGAGATCGCCCGACACCTGCTCTCCGTCGACGAGCAGTTCGGCGTCGACCTCGCCGATCGTCACGCCGACTCGGCCCGACTCTACGCCGACACGCAGCTCTCCGACGGGACGTGGCCACAGCGAGTGTGGGCGCACAACGGCGCGCTCGCACCGGGTTGGGGCAACTCTCGTGTTAGCCGTGGCGGCTCCGAGTACGCCGCGGACGGAACCGCAAGCGTGCTGGCGTATCTCGCGACCTACCTGCGACAGGGCTCTCCCGAGACCGATCTGTTTGCCCGGGTTGAAGAGACGATCCGGGCAGGGTTCGAAGGACTGACCGACCTCCTCGACAAGGACGGGCTTCCGGAGCCGTGTCTGGACCTCTGGGAGGGCGATACCGGTCGGTTTACTCACACGGCCGCGATGGAACTGCTCGCCTTTTCGGCCATCGCACGCGCACCGATCGACCAGGAGTTGACCGAAGCGGCATCGGCACGGGCCAAAGCGATCTACGAGGGTCTCGACGATCGGTACACCGAGGAGGGCATCTTCGAGCGAAAACCCGGCGACACGACCGCCGACGCGAGCACGCTTGCGCTCGTCGAAGCACACCGTGAGTATGCTCACGGCGTCGGCGACGTCGACGATACCCGGCTCGATCAGCTCGCCTCACACGTCGACATGACCATCGAGCGGCTCACACGGACTGACGATACCGGCGATCTCTTCGGCCTCTGTCGGTTCGAGGGCGATGAATTCCGCCAGCGTGGACAGGACGGGGAGAAGGTGTGGCCCCTCGCGACGATCTGGGGGGCCGAGGCCCTCGCGGCGCTGGGCGGCCTCGTCGAGGACGAGGAGTGGGAAGAGCAGATGTTCGAGTGGTCCAGAGAGCTGCTCGCCGCCGTCGAGTCGGAGGGACAGCTTGTCGGCGAGTCCGGGTATCTCTCCGAGCAGGTGTTCGATGACGGACGTGCCGACAGCGCGACGCCACTGGCATGGTCACACGCGAAACGATCGGGGACGATCGCGACGCTACAGAAGGTCGGTGGGTTCAGTACGACCTCGCAGACGACGCAGCCGGT
This sequence comes from Natranaeroarchaeum aerophilus, assembly GCF_023638055.1. Lineage (NCBI taxonomy): Archaea > Methanobacteriati > Methanobacteriota > Halobacteria > Halobacteriales > Natronoarchaeaceae > Natranaeroarchaeum > Natranaeroarchaeum aerophilus. The sequence goes on from NZ_JAKRVY010000004.1 coordinate 50,329, forward strand.
CGGCCCGGCAGTGGCATCCACGTGGACCACTGGCGAAAAGTACGGAATCGGGACGGCTGCAGACCACGGCACTGAATCACCCTCGCGGGTCTGGTTCACGCTGACAGAGGGGGCACTTACCGAGCCACGCTTCCCGCGGGCCGACCTGATGAACTTCCGGACGCTCGATTTCCTCGTCGTCGACGCCGACGAGGAGTCGACCTATACCGCGCGAACCCACAACGAGAGTCGGACCGACGACTCGCTGGAGACGATCGAGCGTGAAACCGAAATGGTCGGCTCCGACTCGCTGGTCTACCGACAGACCATCACCGAGACCGGATCGAACGGTCACGGCTGGGAGATCGTCGTCGAGTACATCACCGATCCGGAGACAGAGACGATCCTGATGGACTTCGGCTTTACCGCGACCGACAGCAACCAGTACGATATCTACGTCGTCGGTGACGCCGCGCTCTCGGGCTACATGCAGGGCACGGAGACCGAACTCGTCGAGGATACCGACGGCTACGCGCTGACTGCGTGGGACGTCGAGGCGGCGGAAGACCCCGCCTTCGTCGATCCGAACGGCGAGCCGTACCAGGTGGCTGCCGCGCTTGCCTCGCATCGATCCTTCGACTGGGCGACCGTCGGCCGCGCGGGACAGGAGCATCTCGCTCGTCTGTTCGCAGACGGGGAGACGATCGAATCCGTCGAACACGCAGATCCCGGCCACGGCGTGCTCGTCGGGCGGGTGGGTGAACGGACCGGATCGATCGCGGACACGATCGCGCTTGGCTTCGCGGAGAACGCGGATACCGAACGCGCGTTTACCGAAGCCCAGCGTGCACTTTCGCGGGGCTACGTCGGCGTCAGAAGCGAGTACGTCGATAGCTGGCAATCCTACACCGATTCGATCGAGCTTCCGGAGTCCGTACAGTCTAGCCCGGTGCTCGCGAACCAGTACCGTGCAGCCGCGATGGTGCTCAAAGCCGTCGAGGACAAGACGTTCGTCGGCGCTGGGATCGCCAGTCCGTCGGTGCCGTGGGGCGTCAACGTCGACGCGGAGAACCCGATGGACTTCGGTTACAACTTCACCTGGTCCCGTGACCTCTATCAGGTGTTCACCGCGCTGGAGGCGATCGGCGACCTCGAAAGCGCCATCGAGGCGACCGAGTACATCTACGATTACCAGCAGCGACCGAACGGGTTCATCTCGCAGAACACCTACCTCGACGGACGGATCCGGTGGGGCGGCGAACAACTCGACAACGTGGCGTTCCCGTCGGTGATGGCCTATCAGCTCTACGCTGACCACGGCATCGAGTTCGACGACGTCGTCTACGAGTACGATCACGTCCGCCGATCCGTCGAGTATATGCTCCGCTCGGGGCCACGAAGCGGCCAGGAGCGCTGGGAGGAGGAAGCGGGCTACTCGCCGTCGACGATCGCCGCCGAGATCGCCGGGATCGCCTGTGCGGCACCGTTAGCGGACGCGGAAGGCAAGCGCGCAGACGCGCTTGCGTACCTCGGTTTTGCCGACTACTGGCGAACCGGCGTCGACCGCTGGTGTGCGACCTACGAGGGGACCGAACGACACGGCGATGTGCCGTACTACATTCGTGTCTCCCGAAACGGGGATCCCGACAGCGGCGTCAAACGCGAACTGGCGAACAACGGGCCAACGCTGGACGAACGGGATATCATCGACGGTGGATTCCTCGAACTCGTCAGGCTTGGTATCCGCGAACCCGACTACGAGCTCATCGAGAACTCGATCGAGGTCGCCGACGACACGATTCGCGTCGAGACACCGAACGGCCCCGGCTGGTACCGGTACAACGGAGACTGCTACGGTGAAATGAGCGAGGTAGAACCGGACGAGGGTGGCCCGTGGGCACTCGACCGACAGGGAGCCGGTCGGCTCTGGCCGATCTTCACCGGCGAACGCGCCGAATACGAACTACTCGCCGGCACCGATGGCGGCGAGGAGGATCCCCAGCGGCTGCTCGAAACGATGCAGCAGTTCGCAAACTCCGCGCGGATGATTCCCGAACAGGTCTGGGACCGTGAGTACCCGACCGAGTACGGGTGGGAGTTCGGCGAGGGAACCGGCGCTGCCACGCCGCTGGCGTGGAGTATGGCACAATTCATTCGGCTCGCCGACGGCATCGACGCTGGCACGCCAGTTGAAACGCCAACGTTCGTGCAAGAGCGATACACCGTGCACGATCCGGACGGCCCGCCGCTGGCGGTCGACGAGATCACGATCGAGAACGAGACGGCGACTGTCACCGGAACGACACGTGGCGACAGCGTCGTCCTCTGGACCCACGACGATACGCAGCTGTATTCCGTCGGCGACGGTGACTTCGAGGGTACCGTCGAGGTCGGCCCAAGTACCGAGTCGGTGACTGTCATCGCGGCGACCGACGCCGACGAACTCGAACAGGTCGGTACGACGCTCACGACGGTCGGCATCTGACAGGTGTGACTCCGTCTCACTGACGAGACGGTTGCACCACGTTTACTACACTCGCCTCTGAAAGTAATTCTATGAGCCGGTTTTCACGTCAAAGCGGGGTGTTCGCGCACCCGACATCGCTGCCCAGTACTCACGGTATCGGATCGATCGGACAGCCATCCCGGGAGTTCATTGACACGCTCGCCGAAGCCGATCAGTCGCTCTGGCAACTGTGCCCACTCGGACCGATCTCCAGTATCCACGGCAACTCGCCGTACCAGGCGTACTCCGCATTCGCCATCGAACCGCTCCTGATTGACCTCGACGTGCTGGTCGAAGAGGAACTACTCACACCCCAGGAAGCGACACCTGCCGAGCCGTTCTCGGATGAGTACGTCGACTATGATGCTGTCCGTGAGTTCAAATATCCACTTCTCCGGACGGCGTTCGACCGGTTCGACGATGATCGCCCCGACGAACTGTGGGACGCGTTCGAGCGCTTCCGCGAGGAGACGGGCTGGCTGGAGAATTACGCGCTGTTTCGCGCGCTGAAACGCGAGTTCGACGGAGAGGCCTGGACCGACTGGCCCGAGCCAGTCGCGCTACGCGAGCCCGACGCCCTCGACGAGTACCGCGAGGAACTGGCTGACGAGATCCGCTATCGGGCGTTTCTGCAGTTTGTCGCCGCCCGGCAGTGGGACCGACTCAGAGCTCACGCCGAGCAACGCGGCGTCCAGGTAGTCGGAGACCTCCCGATCTACGTCGCACAGGATAGCGCCGACGTCTGGGCCAACCCCGAACTGTTCGAACTCGACGAGGACGGCACGCCGAAGGACGTCTCGGGCGTCCCAGCGGACGAGGTCAACCCCGCACAGAAGTGGGGGCCGCCAGTTTACGACTGGGCCGAACACGAGGCCTCGGGCTACGAGTGGTGGATCGCCCGACTCGAACGGCAGCTCGAACTCGCCGATATCGTACGGCTCGACCACTTCCGTGGCTTCAAGGAGTACTACGCCATTCCCGCCGATGGTGACGGAGACGAGGGCGAATGGCGAGACGGACCCGGAATCGACTTTTTCGATCGGATCGAAGCGGAACTCGGCGAGCTTCCCTTTATCGCCGAGGACATCGGCTTCATCACCGAGGAGATCACCCAGCTTCGCCGCGATATCGACGCACCCGGGATGAAAGTGATGCAGTACGCCGACTGGTGTTCCGAAGACCACATCTACCTTCCACACACCTACGAAGAGGACACCGTCGCGTATCCCGGCACCCACGACACGAACACGGTTCGAGGATGGTACGAAGCGCTGGACAACGAGCAGGTCGACTGCCTTCACTACTACCTCGGGAGCGACGGCAGCGAGATCCACTGGGACATGATCGAACGCGCCTGGCACACTGCCTCCTCGCTGGCGGTCGTCCCGCTACAGGACCTGTACGGTCTCGGTGCCGAAGCGCGGTTCAATACGCCGGGAACCGAGAGCGGCAACTGGGACTGGCGCTGTACCGACGAGCTACTTGAGGCGTTCCCGACCGACCGCCTGCGGACGATCACCGACGAAGCGGGTCGGTAGGCTCCCGAGCGGATTGTACAGGTCCGTCTCCTGCTGAAAGAGTTCGACAGATACCGTCTCCGGATGTCTATTAAACCACTGATATGTAGGGTGTATTTAGCCACGCTGATAGCTTGGTCTGTCCCACCCCGAATATATTTTCTCCACCCGAATCGGGTATATTACACATACCGGCCACATGAGCGATGATCGGCAGACACACATGGCGATTCGTGTGTGTCGGAGCGTTAGACTTAACATGATACGGGAACTATTACCCTACATTCACATGTACGATCTGACCGGATTCCAGCGCGACCTGCTGTACGTCATTGCCGGACTCGATGATCCCCATGGGCTGGCGATCAAAGACGAACTCGAAGAGTACTACGAAAGCGAGATCCACCATGGCCGACTCTACCCGAACCTCGACACGCTGGTCGAGAAAGGACTCGCCGAAAAAGGGGAACTCGACCGACGGACGAACTTCTACTCGCTCACCGCTCGCGGTAGCCGTGAGATCGAAGCGCGCCGCGAGTGGGAGGCCGAGTACGTCGACGAGTCGGTGTCGGTTACGGCGAACTGATCACTGCGTTGCCGCTTCGGTCGCCCCGCCCGACTTGAGATCTCTCCCCGTCGTACACTCGACACAGCCGCTGACGTTCTCCTGGTTGTCACCGAACACGCGAGCGAAGTCTCGGGTCACGAACGCCCCACAGTTGTTGCACGTTGGCATACTCGGTCGTTTGCCGTGTAACCCGCTTAGTTACTAACCGGGTATGAACGAACGATTCTGAACGGTTCGAAACACCGCACTCCGGTAACCGGTTACGATGGGGTTTCATCCAAGTATTTTCGGCCTGTGCGATCAAGCTGCCGGTGTTCGGTGAGTACCCTCACCGTCGCCACCATGCGCCAGTGGCAGTCTCGTGTGGTGTGAACGGGGTAATCCGAACTTATCGAGACCGCGAGACACGACTGTAGCGACAGTCAGTCCTGACGACACACCGCAGAAGATAACTTCTCTCGACGGATGGTAGCGAGCATGACGCTCTCCCTCGAAGACCTGGACTCTCATCTGTTCAAATGCGCGGACATCATTCGCGATGCAGTCGACCCGACCGACTACAAGGAGTTCATCCTGCCGTTAGTCTACTACAAGGCGATCTCCGACGAGTTCGAGAAGCAGTATGAACAGAACGTCGAAGAGTACGGCGACGAGGAGCTGGCACGGAACCCCAGCCTCTATGACGTACCCGTCGTCCCCGAAGGCTATCTCTGGGAAGATCTCCGAGCAGTCAGCGACAACGTAGACGAGGCACTCAACGAAGCGTTCGACGCTGTAACCGACGAGAACCCCGAACTCACGGGTGTCTTCCGCGCGGACTACATCGATGCCGACGCGCTGGATGACGATCGGCTCGGTAAACTCGTCGAACACCTCTCTACCCACGATCTCGATCGCGACAGCATCCCCCCGGACATGCTCGGTGAGGCGTACATGGACCTCGTGCGCCAGTTCGCCGAAGAAGAGGGCAAGTCCGGCGGGCAGTTCTTCACGCCGCCACACATCGTCGAACTCTGTGTCCGACTCGTTGACGAGTTCGAGGACGGCGACACGTTCCACGACCCGACAGTCGGCTCCGGTGGGATGCTCATCGAGGCCGCGCGCTACTACCGCGAGGAACTCGGCGGTGACCCCTCCAAGCTCCGCTTCACGGGCCAGGAGATCAACCCGGACATCGCGGCCATCGCGAAGATGAACCTCTCGATCCACGGCCTTCACGGCTCGATCGAGCGTGAGGACTCGCTGTCGAGTCCGGCGTTTACCGACGAAGACCAGAACGAGCTAACGCGGTTCAACAGGGTTCTCGCCAACTTCCCGTTCTCGGCGGACTGGGCGAAAGACGAACTGCAAGACGACCCCTACGAGCGCTTCGACTGGCACGAGAAGCTCCCACGCGCCGACCGGGGTGACTACGCGTTCATCATGCACATCGCGAAGCAGTTGAAAACGCCAGAGAAAGACGGCGAGGGCGGGAAGGCGGCGATCGTCATTCCACACGGCGTGCTGTTCCGCAAGCACGAGGGGCGATACCGAAAGCCGATGCTGGAGAATGATATGGTGGAAGCGGTCGTCGGACTCCCCGAGAACCTATTCCAGAACAACTCGATCCCCTCGGGAATTCTCGTGTTGAACACGGACAAGCCAGAGGAGCGAGAGGATGAGGTGCAGTTCATTCACGCCGCCGACGAGGACTTCTACCAGGAGCTCTCGAACCAGAACGAACTAATCGACGAGGGGCTGGATCACATTGTCGAGAACTTCGAGAACTGGACGACCGAGGAGCGCGTCAGTCGGACGGTTTCACTGGAGGAGATTCGGGAGAACGACTACAATCTGAATATCGCGCTGTACGTCGATACGACTGAGCCGGAAGAAGACATAAACGTAGAAGAGGAACTCGGGAAACTACGCGAGTTACAGGCTGAACGAGACGAGATTGAATCACGCATGAATCAGCACATGAGGGCACTGAATTATGAGTGAAGAAGCAACCTTGGATGATTTCACCGAGACTGCTGAAGAGGCAGAGTCGGGAGAGGATGGTGAACAAGAACTCTTCGGGTTGGGGGAGATACCGGCATATTGGACAATTGACTCGCTCGCGGATATAGCCGAAATTATCCCGGGAAACTCACCCCCTTCGTCTACCTACAACGAGGAAGGAGAAGGGCTTCCATTCTTCCAAGGCAATTCAGAGTTCGGACACTTCCACCCCAAGGCAGATACATGGTGTTCGGACCCTCGGAAAGAAGCCGAAAAGAATGATGTGCTGATGAGCATTCGCGCTCCGGTTGGGGACCTGAATATCGCTGATAGGAACTGCTGTATCGGGCGTGGACTTGCGGCCCTAAGACCAGAAACTGTCAGTGGACTCTACCTCTTCTACAATCTTGCAGAACGAAGGCCATGGCTTTCCCGTCTTGCTACTGGTAGTACATTTAAATCCGTCACAAAAAACGACCTACAGTTGCTTGATGTTCCGATTCCACCACTCTCGGAACAGCGCAAAATCGCCACCGTATTCCACAACGTTGACCAAGCAATTCAGAAGACCGAAAAAACTACTTCTCAACTGGGCCGAGTAAAAGAAGGTCTGTCTCAAACCCTATTTTCAGAGGGGTACCGAAACCACAGCCAATTCAAATCAACCAAGTACGGTGAAGTACCAGAGAGTTGGCGTGTTTTGAAACTTGCTGAGATAACATCTCAGATCCAAGCCGGTGGCACACCCGATACTAATGAACCAGAGTATTATGGCGGTGACATTCCTTGGGTTAAGACCGGAGAATTGTCGCAGTACCGTGTGAAGGAAACAGAGCAAAATATCACTGAAAAAGGATTCCAAGAATCTACGGCACGACTGTTCTCGCCCGGAACAATCTTAATCGCAATGTACGGGGCAACAACCGGAGAGGTATCTCTGCTTGATATTGAGGCTACAACGAATCAGGCATGTTGCGGTGTTGTTACTACTGATGATATGAAACCTGAATTTTTATTCCATCAACTGAACTATCTCTCTAACCACCTCAAATCGTTGAGCGCAGGGTCAGGTCAGCAGAATATTAGTAAAGGAATCATCGAAAAGTTCGATGTAGTCGTTCCGCCAGTTGAAGAACAGAGTTCAATAGTTAGTGTATTGAATAGCGTGGACGAATCTATCTCGGAAAATAAGTCTGCGAAGAGGCAATATCAGCGCCTCAAACAAGGCCTCATGCAAGACCTCCTCTCCGGAACAGTCAGAACGACCGACACTACCATAGAGGTCCCCGACGAGATCGCACAGTATGGATAGCCTCTGATGTACCGCGTGTCGGTCAAGCAGTCAGCCGTACAATCAAACGATGCTGTTGCAGACATCGTGGAGGAACAGGGGGCAGTCCTTGAGTTTCAGTCACGAACGGAGGCAGAAACGCTCGCACGGCGTCTGAGCCACTCTGGGGATCACGTAGGGATTCAGAAAGTCGCTCCCCAGGACCCCGAAGACGTGGATGGCTACCTGATCTCCTCGCCCAAACGCTATACCTCGGAGCCGAAAGAGTCGACAGTGACTGGGCTGACATTCGATGTCGGGCCGAATCAGTACGGTGAACTGGGAGAGGCGCTGGTGTGTGGCTCCTACGGCCTGTCGCCCGGGATACAGTACTACTTGTACAACGAACTGGAGGGCATCGAAGAGGAAACCCACCGTCTCCGCGGCACTGACGACGCGCAGCTTCCGGACGACATCAGAGCGGACGTGTCGTGGTCGCCGGACTGTGTGGTGCGGGTCCGATCGAGAGCCGACTGGCGTATCGTCGAACAGTATTTTTGCGAGATCAAGACCGGAGACGCATCGTTCGAGCGCAATCAGGTCCGTGGCATGAAGGCAGTCGCTCGCGGGTACGGCGTTCTGAAGATTCGGGTCGTCATTGACGCCCTGCCGGACGAGTACACGGTCCGGATAACGGAAGTTCACTCGGAGTAGCTGGTTGGATAGGTCGTCTCCGACGATGTCCTAATCACTGGCGTCAACGCGAGATCACCGACGAAATCGCCCAGCATGGCTGACACCATCGGTTCACGGGAGCAAGGACCTTTCCACAACTGCTGTTGATCGTGCAGCACCAGGAATCCATGTCGTATCGACCGGCCACGGGCTCGAAGAGGTACCAGAAGTAGTGCTCACAGGCGGAACACTTACCTGCTATTGAACTGATTAATGGTTCATGAACCGCAAAACAGTTCGGTCGGGAGATGGATGTGAGGGAACGTACGTTTGCCTCCCGATTCCACTCGGTGATCGCGAGGCGTTCCGACACCGCGCAACAGCTGACATCCTCCATATACTCGCTGATAACCCGGACAGGGCGTTCTCGAATCGGGAACTCCATCGATTGACGGACCGCGGAATGTCGAGCGTGAACGCCGCCGTTCTCTCGCTCGAAGCCCTCGGTATCATTCGCGTCGATCGCGACGGACGGTCAAACGCCGTCCAGATTCACCCGGAGCGATTCGTTCGCAGCGATGATCCAGTTACCACGATCCCACAGACCGAGTTCCACGACCCAGTGCGAACTGTTCGGGATCGGCTTGTAGAGCGTATTGGTGAGCAGGCAGCCATCGTGTTGTTCGGAAGTGTCGCCCGCGGCGAGGCCGACCGGGCAAGCGATATCGATGTCTTCGTTATCGTTGGTGATGGCCGCATGGCAGCACAACGAGCGGCCCACAGTATCGAGGACGAGATTACGTCGGAACAGTTCGATGGTGATCGATTCGAGCCGCACATTGTCGTCGAAACGCGGGAGTCAGCAGTAACACACGACCGAATCCGTACCGTACTGGTGGAGGGGATCACGCTTCAGGACGCCCCGGTTCTCGACGCGGTGAAACAGGAGGTGTTCGCGAATGGGACTTGAAGCGGTTGTTGCTGCTGTCGAACACGTCGAGTCGTTGTTAGCCGACGAGGAGACCGGCCCTGTCCAGGATTCGTTGTCCTGGCAGCAGACGGATGCTGACGTGCAACTGGGGAAAGCCTGTGCGATGCTGGGAACGTGCCGACAGTTACGCGACGGAACGAACAACTACGTCAGTATCGTCGAGTTGTCGTTCAATGCGATCGAACGGTCGTTCCAGTTCTATTTGGTAGATCAGACTGCGGCAGAGTCATCTGATTTCAGAAAACATGAGCAAGTGTTCGAGGATATCGAAAATCGTGGGGTATTTTCCGATACAGGTGTGGCCGCCCGAATTGATGCGTTCCGGTCGGAGCATCGTGCCCGAATCTATTACGATATTGATCGGCCCGGCCGAGATCTGGCAGTGGGGATGCACGAGCTAGCTGAGGAAGTCCATTCGTACGCTGTCGAGTTTGCGGATGCGCAGTCTCGATGTAACTGCAACGAGCGCCACGAGAGCAAGCCATGACGCTGTTGTATGGCGTCCGAGATGGTCGAATCTGTCTCATCCTGACATAGTAATCGATAGACACATCCGGTAAGCGAACAAACACGACGGTAATGGTTAGCACTCCCAACGAAGGCGGCGTCGAGCGGTCCCTCCTCTCGTGGCTCGACGGCGTCGGTTGGGAAACTCATGGGAAAGACGGCGGACAGGGGGCCAAGGTCCTTGACGAGACACACGATCGCAAGCAAAAGGAGGTCATCTACTGGGATCTGCTAGAAGAGCAACTGATCGCGCTCAACGACGAGATCACCGAGGACAACGTCGGCACATTCACCACATCCCTCCGGCGGGACCTCGATCACGACAACTTGCTCGCTGGTAACCAGCATTTTCACGAACTACTGACGAAAGGCAAGACGTTCACCGTCCAGACCGACAAGAACGGAAAAGAGACGGTCTACGTTGATCTGATCGACTTCGAGACCCCGGAGGCCAATCGCTTCCACGCGGTCAACCAGTTCTCCGTCTCGCGCGGGACGACGATCCGTCCTGACGTGACGCTGTTCGTCAACGGGATCCCGCTGGTGACGATGGAGCTGAAAAGTCTCGCGCAGGACAACGACTACTACGACGCCATCACGGACCTTCAGGAGTACGAGGAGGACGTCCCCCGGCTGTTCGTTCCGGGGCTGTTCAACGTCGCCGCCGACACGATGGAGCTTCGCTACGGGGCCGTGGGCGCACCGGGCGAGTTCTACGAGCCGTGGAATGAAGCGCCCGCGGAGTATGCCGCCGAAGAGAACCGGATGAAACAGGCGACGCAGGCGTTGTGTAATCCGGGGACCCTCCTGGACGTACTGAAGAACTTCGTCTTCTTCGAGGAACGGCCCGGCGGTGACGCCAAGATCATCCCGCGGTACATGCAGTACTACGCGGTCAACCGGATCCTCGATCGCGTCCGGCGCGGTGAACACGACCGCGGACTCATCTGGCACACGCAGGGATCGGGCAAGTCGTTCACGATGCTCTACGCCGCGGAGAACCTACTCTCCGGAAGTGCCGCCCGCAATCCGCAGGTCTTCATCATCGTCGATACGGACAAGCTCAACAGCCAGATGCGCGACCAGCTGGCAAACCTCTCGCTTTCGCACTGGACTGAAGCCGAGAGTATCGATCACCTTCAGGAACTCATCGAGGAGGGCAGTAGCCAGCTCGTTTTGACGACTATCCAGAAGTTCCAGGACGTGGAACCGGACGTGCAAGGGAACAACGAGGTCGTGGTCATGTCCGATGAGGCCCATCGGTTCATGGAGGCCGACCTTGGGAGCCGACTTGATGCCGCGCTTCCCGACAGTACCCACTTCGGGTTTACCGGAACGCCCGTCCGCGAAGGGGAACGCGAGAAGGACAAGAACACCTTCCGTGAGTTCAGCCCAGAGGGCGAGGATTACCTCCATCGCTACTCGGTCAAGCAGGGGATCGACGACGGCCTGATCCTGCCAGTCTACTTCACGCTCCGCCACGAGATGGAGTGGGAGGTCTCCGAAGACGCTCTCGACGAACAGTTCGAGCAGGAGTTCCGCGGCATGACGACCGAGGAGAAACGAGAATTCATCAAGGATAACGTGACCAGCCGGACTATGGCGGAGATCGAACCCCGCGTGGACCGCGCTGTCGAGGAGATCGATGAACACTACAGCGAGAAGGTCGCTCCCAACGGCTGGAAGGGGATGGTCGTGACGCCAAGCCGTCGGTCGGCCGCGATGTACGGCGAACGCCTTCAGGAGCGCCGCGGTGAGGACGCTGTCGAGGTACTCTACACAGCGACGAAGGACGACCCGGACCTCATCCAGCAGTTCCACACCGAAAACGAGGAACGCGACCAGATCGTCAAGCGATTCAAGGATCCAGACGAGAACCCGAGCCTGCTGGTCGTCCACGACATGCTGTTGACCGGGTTTGACGCCCCGATCCTGAAGACGATGTATCTCGACCGAAACCTCAAAAACCACAATCTCATGCAGGCGATCGCCCGGACCAACCGGGTTGCCGAAAACAAGGAGAACGGCGAGATCGTTGATTTCCAGGGCGTCTTCGAGAACATCGACGAGGCCCTCGATTACGACGCAGAGACGAAGGCCTACGCCGCTCGTGACAAGGAGGAGCTGTACGACGACCTGATCGATCAACTGGAGTCCGTCGTAGACATTTTCGATGGCATTCCGATGGACGACTCGCAGGAAGCGACCAACGAGGCCGTCAACCGAATTAGCAAGCACCCCGAGCGACGGCAGTTCAAGCAGGGATTCCGCCGCCTCCAGAATCTCTACGAATCCGTCGCGCCGGACCGCCGTCTGATCGAGGACGGGATTCAGGACCAGTACAAGTGGCTCAGCAAGATACAGGTCGCCTTCCAGCGCACCACGTCGGGAACGGAGAGTCCTGAAGAGGATATGCAGGAGAAGACTCGCGAGATCCTCAACGAGAACGTTGACGTAGGCAAGATTCGCGACGACTTTCCAACATACAAGCTCGGAGAGGAGTACCTCGAAGACGTCGAAGAACTCGACAATCCGGGGGTGAAAGCGTCCCAGATCGCACACGCCACACAGGACCATCTTCATCCGCGGATGGGGCAGAACCCACGGTATCAGCGACTTAGCGAGCGCGTTACCGAAATCGTTGAACGCTGGCAGGGGAAAGATCTCTCCGATCCTGAAGCGGTTGAGGCGCTGAAGTCCGTCGAGAAGGAGGTACTCGAAGTAGAGGAGGAAGCAGGTGAGGAGGCCGCTGAACGGGCGACCTATGCCATTGAAACGCACCTGACCGAAGAATACGACGATGCTCTCGAAGACGACGAGAACGCCGCGGAGCTTGCGGCCGCTATCGTGGAAACCTTCGAGGACCGCATTGATTACGGGTATCCCGGATGGGAGACGACACAGTCTACCGAACAGCAGATCACGAAACTCGTCTTCGACGTGGTGATCAAAGAGTTCGACCGTGCCGACCTCATTTCGGGATCGTTCGAGGACGATATTCGGACGTACCTGATCAGCAATTATGTCTGAGTCCACCCAGGGTGAGGCCACGCTTCTCGGGAAGACCGTACCGTATGAGGTACGTCGGAGCAAGGAGGCGACCGAACCCCGGATCGACGTGGATATTCACGGCGTCCGAGTCGTGGTTCCTGAGGGCTCTTCAGCGGATCCAGAGACCCTTCTCGCCGAGAACGGGGCGTGGGTCGTCGAGAAACAGTCCAAGTACGAACGGTTTCGCGAACAGGTCCCCGATCGAGAGTTTGCAGTCGGTGAAGCGTTTCCATATCGAGGGGAGCCCCACGAGATCGTCGTTGAGAAACGGCCCACCTCACGAGTGGTCGATAGAGAGTTCCGTCTCGCAAAACACCACGTCGAACAGACCTCTATCAAACGGGCCCTGGAAACGCTGTATCGCCGTAAAGCTCGCGAGTGGTTCAAGGACCGAGCTGATCACTTCGCCGAGGAGATGGGTGTTGAGTACGAACAGATCGATATCCGGAATCAACGAACGAAGTGGGGGAGCTGTTCAACGTCGGGGACGCTCGGCCTCAACTGGCGGTTGATGATGGCCCCAGAAGAGGTTGCAGAGTATATTGTTGTCCACGAATTGGCGCATCTCCGCGAACAGAACCACACCGAGGAGTACTGGTCACTGGTCGCTGTACACGATCCCGAGTACGAATCTCACGCAGCTTGGCTCGAATCGAACAGTGCCCGTCTCGTCTTTTCGCAGGAGGACCTGTGATCTAGGCTGTTCGGTGCCCACTGCACAGCTCACACCTTGCGTGGTGGGGAGTATTTTTCAGAATAATACGTCGGCCGGGAGTTTGCTGAGCGAAGCAAACATTGATCGACTCTGTCGATCAGGAGTGAGCAAACGCGGTTTGTTTGCGAACTACGGGCGACGCACGACCGCAGAGAGTGCACCGGAAGACTCACACTGTTCGTCTTCCGAGCCCAGCCTCGCTTCGCTCGGCTGGACATCGGCCAGGGATTTGAACCCGAGGCAAACGCTCACTCCGTTCGCGTTTGCGTGATTCAAATCCCTCTGACGATTTCACTGCTCACTGTGGTTCACAGTAGAAATGCGTCGGCCGGGATTTGAACCCGGGCCATGAGCTTGGAAGGCTCAGGTCCTGCCACTAGACCACCGACGCGCACATGGTGAAACGCATCGGGAGTCAAGACCCGATACGCTGTACCGGTGGGCCGTAGGCCCACACCAGCGTGCACCCTATCGTAATCCGCCGTCCATTAAGGGCGTTTCCCTTTCGGTCCGACGACTGCGTAGCAGTTGCCACTGGAGAGGAAGACGTCGAGTGGATCGAGCGCGCTCCGGTCGAGATCAGCGCGGAACTCTTCGGGATCGTAGATGTGGTAGAATCGGTCGACTGCCTCGCCACCGGGAAGCGTCCACTCGACCGTTGTATCGAAGCCCTCGTCGGCGTCAAACGTGTCGTGTGCCGTGCTCCACGCCGAGACGAGCGCCCTGCCGTCGGGGGCAAGCACCCGCGCCAGTTCGTCGAGACTGGCGACCCGATCCGTCCGGGTGGGCACGTGATGGAGCGTGGCGACGTAGACGGCGAGGTCCACTGCACTGGTCGTGAGGGGAAGCCGCGATGCGTCGCCCTGTACGAGTTCGACGTCGAAGCCACGCTCGCGGCGGCGATCACGCGCAGTTTCGAGCAGCCCACGGCTCACGTCGACGCCGAGCACGCGGTCGACATGCGCCGTGAGCGCTTCGGCGTGACGGCCGTTTCCACAGCCGAGATCAAGCCCGACGGAACCCGTGCGGTCGGAAAGAAACTCCTCGATTTCCGGCCAGGCGTACTCGCGAGTCTTGGCGAAATGGCTCGCGATCTCGTCGTAGGTGTCGCGAACGTCGGCCGTCGAGCGGTCCATACCCGAAGAAGGATCGGTATCGACAAAACAGCGACGGCTCAGAGGAAGAGGAAGACGAGGTAGGCGATCGAGAGCAACACGGCGGCGTGTTTCGCGCCGTCTTTGATCGACCCGCCACTCATCTGTCCGGCGATCAGCCCCGAGAAAACGGCCTGGATTGCGGTCGTGTGGAAGAACACGAGCGTGTAGGCAGTCTCGTTGACCGAGCCGAGTTCGTCGAGGACGCCGCCGAAGCCGACCTGTCCGGCGGCACCGGTCGATTCCGGAAGGACGCTGTCGTCCGGGAGGCTGGGGATGAGTACCAGATCCAGCGCGGCGATGATGACGAGGAAGACGCCGAAGGCGACGTAGACGACGACAACGTAGGTGAGCATCTCCTGGGTCCGTGCTCGCTGGAGACGACGGTCGGCTTTCGCCTGTCCGGCCGCGATCCGGAGGACGCGGGCGAGGTCGCCACTCGCGTTCATCGCGTGCACGATGAGTGTCACGGTTCGAGAAACGGTCTTCGTTCGGACGCGCGTCTCGAACCGTCGGAGCGCCGTGGTGACGTTCGCGCCCCACTGGATGTCCGCCCAGACGCGGTCGAGTTCGTTGTTGAGCGCACCCAGATCGCTCCCGCGGACGCGGCCGAGGCTCTCGATAACCGTCATTCCGGCGTCGTTGACGCTTGCCAGCCGATCCATCAGATCGGGGATGATGGCCTCGATTGCCGCGATCCGGCGGCGATGAATCTCGTAGACGATGGCGAAGCTCCCGATAACGAACAGCGCCGACTGAATGAGGATGTCGTCGAGCACCACCACCAGCGGAATGCCGAGTGATACCGTCCAGTAGAGCCGGAGGACGCCGACGACAACCACAAACGGGACAGTCACCCAGAGGACGGTCACCGGCCGGTCGATCGCCGTTCGTACCGGTTGTCCGAGCACGTCCCGGAGCCAGCGGAGTTGCCGGTACAACTGCACGTTGCGGAGGTTCTCTGCGCGCTGGTCGTTCCGGGAAGCGGTCCGTCCTCCGTCCGTACGGGCAGTGTCAGCAGCGCTCTGGCGGATTCCAGATAGGTGTTCGACCGACGAAGCAATCCCGCTGACGGCATCTCCGGCCGACTGTTCGCCCATCACTGTCGTCAGGTAGAGCATGAACCCGAGATTCGCGAGCGGCAAGAGCACGTAGACGAACAGCCGGAGGAAATCGAGTGTGTCGGTGACGGCGATGCCGATGACGACGAGGATCGTGATCAAAAAGAGTGGTCCGGCAACAAGCACCGTAACGTAGGCCTCTGCGAGCGTGGCCAGCTCGTTGAGCAGCTGTTCTTGCTGGGCCTCGGCTTCCTCCTGAAACGACTCGTGTTCTCCTTCGAGAAATTCAGCAAGGCTCTGTCCGCTCTTGAGGACGCTCGCCAGGTTCTCACAGAACTCTTTGAACTGCGGGCTGGGCGTCTGCTCGCCCATCGTCTGGATCGCCGTCACGACGTCCTTGCCGAACAGGTCCATGTGGCGCACGCCGACGGCAAACTCCTCGGCGGCGGCATCGTAGACGTGCTCGGTCTCGGCGAGAATTCGCATTACCTGTGGGAGCTCCATACCGCTTCGGGAGAGTGCGTACATGAACGCGACCGCCTGTGGCAGGTTGGCCTCGATCCGTGCACTGCGTGCGTCCGCCACGTTGGTCGGATACCACCAGCGGAACCAGTAGACACCCCCCGCGAACAGCGCGCCGACGAGTAGACAGCTGATCACGAGGATCGTCGCCCACTGTACTGTCGGCAACTCGGCACTACCGCCAATACCTGCCAGGAAGTGGAGTGCTGCAGGGAGCTCGGCTACGAGGGCCTCCGGACTGGTCGTCAGGAGACGTCGGACTCCCCGTGCGACGTGAATGCCGAGGACCACGCCGACCAGCCCGCCGAGAACCGCATACAGAACCGTCTTGACGGCGTAGATCCGATACGTGGTGGCGAACTGTGCCTGCCTGAGCCGACGCTCGTGGCGGAGACGTTTTCTGCCAGCCATGTCGAGACGGTCCGCGAACGCAACGATCGAGAGCCGTGTCACGACCCGGTTTGCCCGTTCGCTGAGGATGGCAAACAGTGGCGGTGCAGTCAACAGCGCCACGAGCGCGACCGAGAGAGAGACCCACATACTGTCACTCGGCGGGAGGTGTTGGCCGATCCATTTCGTCGTTCTCTATGCGCTCGATTACGGCATCAGGGTCGGCGTAGTAGTCGTTGACTAGCGCGGTGAACCGCCGGTAGCCGCTGATATCGTTCTCCCAGAGGTACTCCAGGAAGGTCCGTCGGTTTCGTAACTCCGATAGCAACTGTGACTGTGACCAAGCGCGGTCTTCCCGGATCTCTTCCAGAACAATACTGCTCCCGCTTTCGGTAAACGTGTCGTCGCTCGCGTCCCATCTGTAGCTCGTCGAGTAGTCGAGTTCGCCGGTGCGCTGGTCGACGCCCTCGATCTCGGCGATCGTCTTGTTCCGTCGGACCCGCTCGTCGTCAAACCTGGTCAGTGTCTGTACGCAGAGGACGTCGAGGGACTGGACCATCGACCGGGGGACGTTTATTGGATCGTTCTCCAGTCTGTTGATCACCGTCTGTACCGAGTCGGCGTGCATCGTCGAGTAGGTCGTGTGGCCGGTGTTCATCGCCTGGAAAAGCGTGATCGCCTCGTCGCCACGCACCTCCCCAACGATGATGTACTCCGGCCGATGTCGGAGTGCGGAGCGCAACAGGTCGTACATCGTGATGTCGTTGCCCTCGTGGATCCGCTCTCTCGTGACGCTTGACAGCCAGTTATCGTGGTACAGCGTCAGTTCGCGGGTGTCCTCGATCGAGAGTACTTTCGAGCGCGGCGGGATGAACATCGAGATGGCGTTCATCGAGGTGGTTTTCCCCGAGGCAGTCCCACCGGCGAAGATCAGCGACTTGTTGTGCTCGATCGCAAGCCAGAGAAAGGCCATCTGGTCGACGTTGAAGGTGCCGTACTCCAGCAGATCGATCGGCGTGAACGGCTCCTCGGAGTACTTGCGGATGGTAAACGCCGAGCCGCGAGGTGTCACTTCCTCGCCGAGTGCGAGTTCTGCCCGACTCCCGTCGGGGAGTGTGCTCTCGACCATCGGCTCGCCGACGCTGATGTGCCGCCCTGACTGCTGGGCAAGGCGGGTCACGAAGTTATCGAGCGCCCCTTTCTCGAAGGAGACGTTCGTCTCGATGTCGGTGTAGTCGTCGTGATAGACGAAGATCGGTAGTTCGTACCCATCACATGAAATATCCTCGATATGCGGGTCGTGGATAATCGGATCGATCTTGCCGTAACCTCGGAACGATCGATAGAGGTAGTAAAACAGTCTGTAGAAGCCGACAGTATCGATCTCGACGCCGTATCGTTCGAGGTGGTCGCGGAGCTCCTCGACCAGCACCGCCTCGACGTTTTCGGTGTCGATATCACCCCGATAGACGAGTGGGTCGCGGATATCGTCGAACAGCGTTTCGAGCAGCTCGTACTCGTCGTCGTCCAGTTCGGGTTCGACGACGTGGTAGCGCTTGCGGTTGCGCTCCCGGTCGTGGTTGATCGAGACGAAGGCGAAGGGGGCGTTCACCCAGTATCGGTCGATTTCGTCGTACCCGTCGAGTCCGGTAAAGGACAGTAATGGGCCATGCTCTCCCGGCCGATATCGATCGACATCGATCGTCGACCCTTTCAGCAGATCGAGGGCTCGTCGCAGTCGCTGCCCGAGTGACTCCTGGGTTGCGCTCCCGTCCGCGGTAGCGTCCGCTGTCGGTACGTCGTCCATTCCGAGCGGGATCGAACCGGGGTCAGTATCGTCTGTCATGCATCGGGCTCTCGCTGTCGTCTATCGACACGGCGTTGTCTGTCGCGGTACAATGTAGCCGACTCCCTTAAATTGGGCGGGCGAACTCAGGCAAGGTCGACGGTCAACAGTATCCACGAGAGCGCCCCGAGTACGACCAGACCGATCGGAATCGGGAGTCCACCGCCGAACTCGCCGTGTGTGATGATAGCGACCGTCGACGCCGACAGCGCGATCGTCGCTCCGGCGAGCAACGCCCCCATGACCCGGACCGGACTTCGCGGGAGCCGCTCGGTTACCCACTTCTCGCGGAGGTACATGACGACGCTGAGCCCGACCGCAGCGAGAACGAACAGCGCGCCGACGATCCAGAGGTTGTACACCATCATGGGGTCTCCTTCTACCAGACTTCGGGCAGCCATCGGGTGATCGATGGAGAGCCCCTCATCGCCCGGTAGCTCGACGCCCAACAAATACCGTAGCTGGACGAACGGGAATCGAATCGAGAGGATAGTGACCTCGCCCTCGATAATCGTCGCGTACGTCACGTTCCACGGCAGCAGTGCCGCGAGCCACGCGGAGACGACTGCCAGTTCACCGGCGTATTCAGAGCGGACCCAGGCCATGCAGGAGGACGCTGCGGAGCGTACATAAAATCAACCATCACGCTCCAGTGACCCTTGCCGTGGGGTGGTCGTGGTATTCCCCGCAGGCGTTACGTTCATTGCCAGCGAGGACATATCGCTCGACAGGGAATGAGGCGCGACTACTTTACACTGGAGGCGAAGAACATCGACTGGATCGACGACGACGGCGAGCCCGCCCAGCCGCAGGTAACGATCGATTTCGATGGGCCAGGGACGACACTCCGAGAGCGCCTCACGGACGTAAACGGTGACCTGCTCGCCGCCGAAGACACTGACGTCGCCTTCCGGCTTCAATCGCCACCCGATGCCGAGGACGCGGCTGGCGTCGTTAGCGTGACGAACCGGACGACTGGCGACTTCGTCCTCGAACTCAACGAGGACGCCGACGATGTCCTGGCGTTCATTCGGGCTGCACGACGCTACGGCGAGCACGACCCGGACAGTGACGGTCGATACGGTGTCCGATTACGGATCGACGGGGACGAACTGCTGTCATATGATAAAGAGACGTTCCTCGTCTACAACGAGGAGGGGAACTTGCTGCGAAAGCACAGTCTCATCCCGAGCGGCGTCGAGCTGTAGGACGACTTTTTCCGCGCTCACCGACCCCGCCGCCCTTTCGTCTGCCGGTAATCGCTCGCCATTAGCTCGGCAAAGGCTTCGACGAACGCCTGTGTCTGCGCGTCGGTCTGCCTGTCGGGGTCGATCATCGGCATCAACTCGAACCCTCTGCCGCGGATCCGACTGGCGTGATCCGCGACGATATCGAGCTCTTCGACCGGCGTTGTCGTATATTCGGTGCCGATCTCTTCGAGGGCTCGCTCGCCGACTGGAACGATGATCTCGGGGTTGATCATTCTGATCTCGGCGTTGAGATAGGGTTCGCAGTTCCCGAGTTCCTCGTCGGTCGGTGCCCGCTCGGGGTGGCGACAGCGAGCCGTGTAGGTGAGAAACGTGTTTCCGAGTCTGGGCTCCTCGCTGTCCGGTTCCGAGCCACAGAGGCCGAGCCGTCGGAGAATCGAGAGGAGGGCTCGCCCCGTCTCGTCACCGGTGAACGGAACGCCAGTGCGGTCGGGACCCTCGCCGGACACCTCGCCGACGAACAGGAAATCGCCGCCGACGTCGCCGTATCCATGCACTACCTGCTCGCGCGTCTCACAGAGCGCCGGGCAGTTCCGGCAGTCCTCGTCCATCCCGAACGGGTTCGAGAGCACGTCCTGATTTGCGTCCACACATCGAGGATGGTTGGGGGGCGACAAAAGCGTCTCGTTGCACGCTAGTTTTCGCCCCACTCCAGCCCCGACGGTTCAGCCGGGGGCGAAAGCGGACTTGTCGGATGGCCCGCCGAGGGCTCGGGATCGTTGTACGCCCGCGGAGCCACGTCGTTCGGTGCGTCGGGGTAAAACAGCGACGCGATAGCGTGGATATGCTGGCGACCCACACCCAGCTCGAACTGGCCGCCGCCGTACAGTTCGATCCCGCGATCCAGGCAGTGTCCGATACTCGTGAGCAGTGACTCGACGGAGCCAAACCGTGAGGGCTTGATGTTGAGCCAGTCGGGCTCCCGGTCGAGGTCGCGGATGCTCTCGACGCCGGTGATCGGGTAGTCCCACGTAACCCGGTCCCAGTGCCCATCGAGTACCGCCCGCGTTGCCGGCGTCAACTCGGGGTCCTCGATGAGGGCATCGGTGAAGCCGCTTGCGACCCGCTCGTAGAGGTCGGGATCGGCTGGCTGGTCGACCTCGGTGCCCTTGTACTGGCCCTTGAGATCGAGGACGCGAACGACGTCACGCTCGGCGAGCGCGTCGACGAGCTCGACAGGCCACTCGCTCGTCGGGTCGAGCTTGAACTCCAGATCGGGGTATAGCTCCAGCCAGCGTTCGACGCGGTCGATCGACGGTGGATCACCCAGTCGCGTGCTGACGACAAATCGTACCGGATCGTACTCCCGGCCGAGCGCGTCGGCCAGCGTCTCGCCGCGCTGCTTGAGTCCGAGGTCGAGCGCCGCGCTCTCGAAGGCCCACCGGCGGTAGTTGTGCGAGGCCGTCTGCACCGGCGGCTCCGGAAACAGCTCGACATCGTCGAGGAGCGTGGAGAACTCCGCGTGAGTGTACTCGCCCGCAAGGGTGGGCGGGCCAGCCTCGTGCAGCGCGTCGTGATCCGGCGTCTCGTAGGTGACGTCCTCGCCACGGCCCACGACACCGTCGCCGTGGAGTTCGACCGTCGTGCTCACGCGGGTGAAGCCGCTGGAGGTATCGCGCTCACGTCGCTGAAACGTGCACTCGTCGATGTCGACGGGGAGTGTCCCGAGTGGATCATACAGGTCCATACAGAGTGGTTGGTAGCCTGCCTCAAACCAGTACCGACGAAGCGTCCGCAAGCCGAGCTGCAGCCGAAATGGGGTGGGACAGGAGCAGTCAATGCTCCCGGTTGTGCCACCCCGCCGCTGTCTGCGATGTTACAATGTTACATTGTGCACAATGTGATATTGTGTACGGACTCAGGGCTCCCGCCCACCCTGTGCCTTGATCTGCATGATCGTCTCGACGTTTCGGTAGATCTCGATGGGATCGGTCTGTTCGTCCTCGTCATAGAGATCGCTGACCCGATAGAGGATCGCCGCGAGCTGGCGGCTTTCCGAGGAGTCCCCGCGGACGTCATCCGCAATCTCGCGCAGGGCGTCGACGCGTTCGGAGTCGGCGTCGAACCGCTCGGCTGGGTTCTCCGACATCACTCACTGCTGGGTACGGCGACGGATGATCCCCGCGTTGTTCGCCGCTCCACGTGCGATGTGTCTGAACGCCTCGCCGGTGTCACTGTCCTTGTCGAGGACGATCGGCTTGCCCGCGTCGCCGCCGCTCCGGACTGCGGGGTCGAGGGGGATCGAGCCAAGCAGCGGCATGTCGTGAACGTCGGCGAAGCGTTTCCCGCCGTCGGCCCCGAAGATGTCGTGCTCGCCGCCACAGTCCGGACATTTGAACGTCGCCATGTTCTCGGCGATGCCCAGCACCGGCGTGTCGTGTTTGCCGAACATCTCCAGACCCTTCCGCGCGTCGTCGAGCGCGACATCCTGGGGCGTCGTGACGATCACTGCGCCGGTGACCGGGACCGTCTGGAGCAGGGTAAGCTGGGTGTCGCCGGTTCCTGGCGGCAGGTCGATCACCATGTAATCGAGCTGGCCCCACTCGACATCCTCCCAGAGCTGGGTAAGCACTTTGTGAACCATCGGTCCCCGCCAGATGACCGGGTCGTCCTCGCCGACGAGGAAGGCCATGCTCATCAGCTTCATGCCGTACTGCTCGGGTGGGACGAGCGTCTCGTCTTCGGTCGCCTGTGGGGGCTCGTCGGCGTCGACCATCCGCGGCACGTTCGGGCCGTAGATGTCGGCGTCGAAGAGGCCAACGCGAGCGCCCATATCGGCGAGTCCGGCAGCGAGGTTCACCGCGACGGTGCTCTTGCCGACGCCGCCCTTGCCGGAGGCGACCGCGATGACGTTCTCGACGCCGGGGAACACCTGCTCATCGGCACTGATCCCCTCGTCGACGTTCGCGGAGAGGTCGACCTCCAGTCCCGCGTCACCGAGCACCTGTCGTACTTCGTCGGCGATCGCGGTCTCGGTCGGCGAGTACGGCGCACCCAGCGCGAGCGAGACGTGTACTGACTTACCGTCGAGTTCGATCCCGTTGACGAGGTTCAACGAGACGATGTCGTCGTCCAGATCCGGGTCTTCGACCTCCCGAAGGAGATCGCGGACAGCGTCTTCGTCCATATGTCTACGTAGAGTTCGTGTCGGGCGAAAAGCATTGCGAAGCCATTGGGAGCAGTTCGCACGCGGGCTCGCGGGACGGGAACGCACCTTTTATTACGCCAAGCGGTCTAGGCCGGGATACGACTATGCCAAACTCCAAAGGACCCCGCCAAGGAACCCGGAACAAGCTGTCGAACAGTCCGCGTGACCGCGGCGCGTCGCCGCCACAGCGCTCGATTCAAGAATTCGACGAGGGCCAGAAGGTCCACCTCGCGATCGACCCCAGCACCCCAAAAGGTCGGTTCCACCCGCGATTCAACGGCCACACTGGAACCGTCGTCGGCAAGCAGGGTCGCTCGTTCCAGGTCGAGATCAGCGACAAGGGTAAATCGAAGACCCTGCTCGCGAACCCAGCACACCTGTCGGCCCAGGAGTAAGCGATGACGATCTTCAAAGAGAAGATCAGCGAGGAGTATCTCACCGTCTCCGAGACCAAGGAACTGCTTTCCGAGGTCGAAGCGGAGCGCGCCGAGGATCCGGACCGGGAGATGCGCTACGAGCTGGCACGGGCGATCGAGCACGCCAATCGGTTTGCCGTGCTCGAACCCGAGGAGTCACGCGAACTCGTCACGGAGCTTCAGGAACTCGACAAGGTCGACGAGTCGACGGCATACAAGATCACCAACCTGCTTCCACAGGACCGCGACGAACTCCGAACGGTGTACGCAAAGGAGCGATACTCGCTTTCTGGCGACGAACTCGATACCATTCTCGACATTGTCGCGAAGTACGCCTGATGTGCCGACTCTTTAAGTGACAGGTCGCCTTACACCTACGTACGATGAGCGACGCCACTGGCGACGAGTCGACGTTACGTCACGCGGTCGTACTCGATCACCTGCCACACGGTTTGCCAGGTGACGATCGACCACAGTACGAGACGCCCTCGGCAGCGTACGCCCTCGGCGAGCGGGACTTCTATCTCTACGAGCTCCTCTTCGAGGACGAGGCCGACGTGAGTATCGGTGATCGGATCGTCGTCTCCCCCGCCGAGGAACGGAGATCCATCCAGCAGCTCCGGACCGTGGAGTACGAGGACCTTTCCAGCGGTGCGACGTCCGAACTCGACTACGTCGTCGAAGAGATCGTCGAGGCAAACGAAGGGCGGTTCGTCGATTTCTACAACGACGCACAGCCGATCACCCTCCGACTCCACCAGCTGAACTTGCTTCCGGGGATCGGGAAGAAGCTCCGAAACACGATCCTCGACGAGCGAAAGCGAAAACCGTTCGAGAGCTTCGAGGAGGTCGAAGAGCGTGTCAGCGGCCTCCACGATCCAGAGGGTGTGATCGTCGAGCGGATCATCGAAGAACTCCGCGAGGACGACCTGAAGTACCGGCGGTTCGTCGGTGGCGACGACTGATAGTGTTTACTCTCACTGGTTACCGGTGATCGTCCGTACCGGTCCGACGATCGACCGTAAATGACGAGAGTAAACACTATGCGCGGCCACAACGCTTTTTCCGACGGGACGTCCCGCTCGATCACAAGCCAATGCGTTTACACGCACGGGTGCCATACCGGTCGAACCAATGAGAGATCCTGATGGGTTGCTCGCGCGGGCAGGCGTCCGGGGGAACCCCGACCGCGACCAGCACTTTCTGATCGACGATCGCGTGCTCGATCGAGTGCCCGAGCATCTCGATGCCGACACCGACCGTAGCCACATCCTCGAAATCGGTGCCGGAACTGGCGCGCTCACCGACCGGTTGCTCGCAGTCGCCGATCACGTTACTGCGATCGAACAGGACGGTAAGCTCGTATCGTTTCTCCGCCAGGAGTTCGCCGACGAGATCGATGCGGGTCGGCTAACGGTGATCGAGGGGGACGCGCTGAACGTCGAATTCCCCGAGTACACCGCGTCCGTCTCGAACCTTCCGTACGGCGCGTCCAGCGAGTTCGCCTTTCGGCTGTTGCCGCGGGCAAAGCCGACCGTCCTCATGTTTCAGCGGGAGTTCGCCGAGCGGATGGCGGCCGCGGCGGGCACTGACGAGTACGGCCGCCTCTCCGTGAGCGCCCAGCATTACGCCGATATCGAGATCGTCGAGACAGTTCCCCGTGAGGCGTTTTCGCCGCCACCGGAGGTCGAAAGCGCGATCGTCCGAACCATACCTCGTGAACCGGAGTACGAGGTCGCCGACGAGGAGTTCTTCCTCGGGTTCGTCACGGCCGTGTTCACCCAGCGACGCAAGACCTTGCGCAACGCGATCCGCAACACGGTCCACATCTCGGGGATCGACGACGCGGCGGCAGTGATCGACCAACTCGACGAGGACCTGCTCCGTCGACGACCGGGCAAGCTCCCGCCGAGCATATTTGCGGAGATTGCGACTGTCGCACTCGAGTACGGTATGGATCCCGGAACCAGGGGGGGTACGTGATCGTGCTGAGTGGGAGTATCGAGTTTGCGTGGCTGTTCCTGGTCATGGGCGTGACCGGGCTCGCCGAAGAGGTCGCATCGACGGAAGGAAAGATTCTCGTCACGCTGCTTGCGATCCTCGGTGCCGTGCTTGCGAGCTGGTTTGCCCGTCGAGCCCAGTCCCAGCTAAAACGGTTCGTCTCCCCGACGGTCGCCGATCTGATCGCGTCGGTCGTCGTGATCGGCGTCTTTGCAACAGCGGTCGGTCTTCTCGTCGAGCTGTGGGGCCTGAGCAACGACGTACTGGCGGAGATCGAAGCGTTCGAGCTGTCGGCGGTGATTCCACAGCTTATCGTCACTGTACTGGTCCTCGTCGGTGCGCAGGTGTTTACGGGCGTGATCCGTCGCCTGCTCGACGATCTGATGGGATCGAGTGACGCCGTCACCCGCCACCAGCGTCAGGTGACCTACCGGCTCTCGCAGTTGCTTATCTGGACGTTTGCACTCTTCGTCGTGCTGGGCGTCTGGCAGGTCAACGTCAGCGGACTCCTCGTCGGTGCTGGTTTCCTCGGGATCGTGGTTGGTATGGCCGCCAGACAGACCCTCGGTTCGCTGCTCGCTGGCTTCGTGCTGATGTTCTCCCGGCCGTTCGAGATCGGCGACTGGGTCCAGGTCGGGCGAGACGATCAGGAAGGGATCGTCACCGATATAACGATGATGAACACCCGCATCGAGACCGTTGACGGGGAGTACGTGATGGTGCCAAACGACGTCATCTCCAGTCAGGCGATCGTCAATCGGAGCCGCAAGGGGCGACTTCGAGTCGATATCGAGGTCGGTGTCGACTACGATACCGATCTCGAACGGGCCAAAGAGCTTGCGCTCGATGCCGTCGAAGACGTCGAGGACGCCGAAGATGCACCGACGCCACAGGTCGTCTCGAAGCGCTTTGGCGACTCGGCGATCCTGCTTGGGGTCCGGTTCTGGATCGACTCCCCGAGCGCGCGCCGGTACAACCGCGCACGCACGCAGGCGATCGGATCGATCAAGGACCGTTACGACGAGGCGGGAATCACGATCCCGTTCCCACAGCGGACCGTTGGTCGTCGAAGCGGGGCCACCGAGGCCGTCGACTTCGTCTCCGAGCCCTCGCCCGGTGGTGACGAGTGACTGATCTCGCCGAGCGCCGGGGCGTCGAAACCGATGTGTACCAGCCAGCCGAGGATTCACACCTGCTTGCAACCGTCGCGGCCGAACAGGTCGGGCAAGACGACCTCGTGCTCGAAGTCGGGACAGGCTCGGGCTACGTTGCCGAGCACGTCGCCACTGAATCGGGTGCGCGCGTGGTCGCGAGCGATCTGAACCCGCACGCCTGTCGGTCGGCCAGAGAGCGCGGTGTTGAGACAGTCCGTGCAGATCTGGTGTCGCCATTTCGTGACGACGCCTTCGACGCCGTCCTGTTCAACCCGCCCTATCTGCCGACCGACGAATCCGAGGCGTGGGACGACTGGATGGAAGTCGCACTGTCCGGCGGCGAGACGGGCCGGGCGGTGATCGACCCGTTTTTGCGAGCTGTCGGGCGCGTCCTGGCCCCCGACGGCCGCGTCCTTTTGCTTGTGAGCAGTCTCACTGGCGTCGACGAAGTCGTCGACACGGCGGCGACGGAGGGGTTCAGCGCTGCCGCGCTCCGGGACGAGTCCTATCCGTTCGAGTCGTTGACCGTACTGAAGTTGCTGCGGTGAGATCCCGGACAGATCAGATCAAGCCTCTTATTACCACCAGGTGAAAAAACCGGGTAATGGATAGACGACGATTTATCGCTGCGATCGGTGGTACTGCCGGTGCTGGACTGGCTGGCTGCATCTCGCGCGATGATGGCGATGATAGTGAACCGACTGTAGACGATAGCTCGGACGATACCGATGACGCTGGATCGGAGAACGGCTCGGCTGAACGGACTCTCACCGTTGCGACCTACGATTCGTTCCTGGATGCACCGAGCACAGCCCCCGGCGAATGGGTCAAATCGGAGTTCGAGAGTCAACACGAGAACGTCACGATAGAGTGGAAGACCCCCGAAAGCGGACTGAACCACTACATCCAGCGGTTCGACGAGGACGTCGCGTTCGACGCGGATATCTACCTCGGCCTCAACGTCGATGATCTGATCCGCGCGGACGATCAGCTGGATGACTCGTTATTTCAGGAGCTCGACCGGGACGCCGTCGACAACGCGGAGCACGTCCGGCCCGACCTCGAATTTGACCCGCACGACCGAGTGCTACCCTTCGACACGGGCTACATCAGCATGGTATACGACGAGAACGAGCTCTCGACCCCCGAGACGTTCGAGCAGTTGACTCAGGACGAGTTCGGGGGCACCTTGCTCGCACAGAACGCCCAGCAGAGCGATCCGGGGCAGGCGTTCTTGCTGTGGACGATCCACGAGTTCGGCGAGGACGGTTATCTGGAGTACTGGCGTGATCTTCAGGAAAACGACGTTCAAATTCTCGGCTCCTGGTGGGACACGTACAGCGCCTATCTCGAGGAGGAACGCCCGATGGTCGTCTCGTACTCGACCGATCAGGTGTTTGCAAACCGCGACGGGAACGATATGTCCCGTCACCAGCTCGGCTTCCTCGAGGATCAGGGCTACGCCAACCCGGAGGCGATGGCCGTGTTTGCCGGTGCTGACGAGGGAACGAACACGCTGGCACACGAATTCTTCGACTTCCTGCTATCACCCGAGGCACAGGGACAGATCGCCAAATTGAACGTGCAGTTCCCGGCGACCGACAACGCCGATCTCGACGACGAGTATACGGAGTTCGCACAGGAGCCGCCCGAAACCGTCTTCTTCGATTACGAGGAGCTTCAGGGGAACCTCGACGGCTGGGTCGAGGACTGGGCCCGCGAGATCGCGGGATAACATGCCCTCACCGAGGGCGGATCCACCGGCGTGGATCACCACGTCTCAGCACCTGTCTCGCTGGGTAATCCGTCGGATACTCCCGCTCTCGGCCGTCGCTGCTGGAGCCGTCCTCCTCGTTGTGTTCTATTTCCCCACTGGAATCGTCTTTCTGGAGGCGGTCGTTCCCGACGGGACACCATCGCTTGGCCCGTTACGCTCGGTGTTGACTGATCCGTTCTACGTTGGCGTCCTCGCCGATTTGTTCGCCAGGCCGACAGCGGTCGGAGAGCATCTATCCTCGCTCGCGGGATGGATCGCGGCTGGCTTCCCCCGACCGTCGCTGGGGCTCATTGGGTTTACTGCGTATCAGGCCGTGCTCTCGACGATCGCCAGTGTGGCGATCGGCCTTCCCGGTGCGTATATACTGTCCCGGTACGAGTTCCGGGGGCGACGACTCCTTCGCTCGCTGACCATCCTCCCGTTCGTCCTCCCGGGAATCATGGTCGCGATCGGGTTCTTCGCTATGTTCAGCAGGGACGGGCCGTTCAACCAGCTTCTCGGGCTGGTCGGCCTCGGACCCGTCGAGCTGCTGTTCACGCTGGAGGTGATCGTTCTCGCGCACGCCTTCTACAACGCCCCACTGGTCGCCCGCCTTGTGACCGCCGCCTGGGAGAGCGTCGACGCACGAACGGTCGAAACTGCCCGGAGTCTGGGGGCGAGTCCGCCCCGGGCGTTTCTGGACGTGATCGCACCGCAACTGGCCCCGGCGGTGCTTGCGGGTGCAGTGTTGACGTTCGTGTTCACCTTTCGGACGTTTCCGATCGTTCTGGCCCTCGGCGGCCTCGAGATGGCGACGATCGAAGTGTGGATCTTCAGTCGCATCCGACAGCTCGATCTGACCGCGGCCGCGGCGCTGGCCGTCGTCGAAACCATCATTTCGATCGGCGTCTTGCTTCTGTACCTCCGGTTCGAGGCCAGCCGCTACGGTACAGGATCGGCACCAACGCCGCTGGACCGACGGCCGCTGTTGCCCTCGCTGCGAGCTATGCTCCGGCCAAGCCGTCTTGCCATTGGCGCGTACAGCGTCTTCGTCCTCGTCCTGTTCGTCGGTCCGATGGCGAGTATGGTCGTAGAGAGCCTGACCGGGCCGAACGGATTCACCACGAGCCACTACGCGTTTCTGCTCGATCGTCAGGTCGGTGGGCAGGCGTTCCAGATCAGACCGTGGCCAGCTGTCCGTAACTCTCTGCTGTTTGCAGGGGCAACGCTGGCGCTCGCGCTGCCAACAGGGATCGTTATTGCAGTTCGACGCGTCCGCGGCGACCGGGGCGGGATTCTACTCGATGCGCTTGCGACGGCGCCACTGGCAGTCAGCGGCATCGTCCTCGGGATCGGACTGCTCCGCGGACTCGTGTTCGGGATCCCACTGCCCGGCGGATTTCGGATACAGGTGACCGGTGCGCTCGCCATCATCGCGGCCCACGCAGCGGCGACTTACCCGTTCGTCGTCCGCAACGTCGCCCCGGCAGTCGGTCGCGTCGATCGGTCTCTCGTCGAGTCTGCCAGAGCGCTCGGGGCGTCGCGGGTCCGAGCGATGGTGGATATCGAGCTCCCGCTGGCGACTGCGGGTATCGTCGCCGGAGCGGCCTTCGCGTTCGCGATTAGTATCGGCGAATTTAACTCGACGGTGATCCTGGCCGAAGGCGGTGACTATTACACGATGCCGGTCGCAGTCGAACGATACCTCGGGGATCGGACGCTCGGGCCGGCAACGGCGATGGGGACTATCCTCCTGGCGGTGACGAGCGCCAGTTTCGTGATTATCGATCGCGTCGGCTCCGGGCGGGGTGATCGACTGTGAGTGAGCTCGAACTCACTGATATCACGAAATCCTATGGGAAGACACGCGCACTCGATGGGGTCTCCCTGCGCGTCCGTGACGGGGAGTTTTTTACCCTCGTCGGCCCCTCGGGCTGTGGAAAGACGACGACCCTGCGGACCGTTGCCGGGTTCGAGTCGTCGGACGCTGGCGAGGTTCGGATCGGCGGCCAGTCGGTTGCCGATGTTCCGCCGGAGGATCGCGATATCGGCGTCGTGTTTCAGAACTACGCGCTCTTTCCCCACATGACCGTGGCGGAAAACGTCGCCTACGGGCTTCGGTTTCGTGACCCACCGGGGGGCGTCTCCCGCGACGAGCGCGTCAGCGAACTCCTCTCGCTGGTGGATCTCGACGGGTTCGAGGAGCGTGAACCGGACGAACTCTCGGGTGGACAGCGCCAGCGGATCGCCCTCGCTCGGGCACTGGCACCCGGACCGGATCTACTCTTGCTGGACGAGCCGATGAGCGCACTGGACGCGCGCTTGCGAAAGAGCCTCCGCCGCCAGCTCCAGACGATCCAGTCCGATCTTGGAGTGACGACGCTGTACGTCACCCACGATCAGAACGAGGCGCTGGCGATCAGCGATCGACTGGCGGTGATGAACGGCGGCCGGATCGAACAGGTCGGATCGCCCAGAGACGTGTATCGTCGACCGGAGACACCGTTCGTTGCGGAATTCATCGGCGATAACAACGTCTTTGCGGGAGCGGTCTCGCAGGCTTCGGCTCCCGAGGACCGATCCGTGCTCGATTTTGCGGGAACCCCGATCGAGCTCCCCCGGATCGACGCCGACAGCGCGCTTGTCTGCGTTCGGCCGGAGGCGCTCCGTCTGGGCAGTGGAACGAACCAGCTCACAGCGAACATCGTTGCCAGCGAGTATCTCGGCGGCTCTGTTCGTCTTCACCTCCGCTGGGGCGATCAAGAGCTGGTTGCACTGACCGACCGTGCGCCCCCGGACGAGCAGATCGTCATCGGGTTCGAGCCGGAGGATATCCACGTCGTCACGACAGACCCAGATTCGGAGGCCGTAGTATCGCTGCGCACAGAGTAATCTCACGCATCAACGGAAGCGTATGGTCTGGTGACAATCACCGTCGCTGCCCCCCCGTGACTCTCCGGAGAACATTACCTTGACGAATATATCGAAAGAGGAAATATTAAAGCCCGTCATTACGTTCTATCGAACGATGACAGAACTCGTAGCCACGTCCCCCGGTCTGTATCCGCTCCCTGACTGGGCAAAGGACGAACTCGGCGACCTGAAAGGCCACCAGAAACACGACCTCATCAGCGGTGATGAGGGCGAAGAGATCGTCGACGTGTACGAGCGCGCCCGCGCCGAAGTCGTCGACGTCCAGGAGTCGGCCGGACTCGACCGGATCGTCGAGGGACAGCTTCGCTGGGACGATATGCTTGCACACCCCCTGGCAGTCCACGACAACGTCGACACGCAGGGGATCGTCCGCTACTACGACAACAACAACTTCTATCGCGATCCGGTCGTTCAGGGCGAGTTGAACTTCGATGGCGACATCGCCGCCGAACTGGAGGCGACCGCCGAGCTGACCGACGCGCCGCTGCAGGCCGTCCTGCCGGGTCCGTACTCGCTCGCGGATCTCGCCACCGACGACCACTACGGCGACGACGCAGAATTCCTCGGCGCTATCGCGGAGTTCCTCGCAGGTGAGGCCGACGCCTTCCCGGACGTCGAGACGCTGTTCCTGCTCGAACCGTCGCTGACCGAGAACGCGCCCGACGAGGGTGAGGACGAGCGCGCCAGCGAAGCGATCGACGCTGTCGCGAACGCCATCGACGCCGATGTCGTCGTCAACACCTACTGGGGTGCCCTGGAGGAGAAGGTCCACGCACACCTGCTCGATGCCGACATCGACGCCGTGGGCTACGACTTCGTCGCCAACAAAGAGGAGAACCTCTACAACATCAACGAGTACGGCACGAAAGACGAGATCGCACTCGGTCTCGTCGACGGCCAGAACACGCTCGTCGAGGAGCCCGAGACGATCCGCGAGCGCGTCCAGTGGGTCGACGACCAGACGCCAAGTGCCGAATTCGAGAAAGCGTATCTCACGACGAACACGGAGCTGTTCTATTTGCCCGTGAACAAGTTCGAGGCCAAACTCGAAGCGCTTGCGGCCGCCGCAACCACGGAGGTGGAAGCATGACAAACGAGAACAGAGACCAGTTCAAACCGGAGGACCACCCGAACGATCACTTCATCATGACATCCGTCGTCGGGAGCTACCCGAAGCCCAAGTGGCTCAACCGGA
This sequence comes from Natranaeroarchaeum aerophilus, assembly GCF_023638055.1. NCBI lineage: Archaea > Methanobacteriati > Methanobacteriota > Halobacteria > Halobacteriales > Natronoarchaeaceae > Natranaeroarchaeum > Natranaeroarchaeum aerophilus. The sequence continues at coordinate 82,936 of NZ_JAKRVY010000004.1, forward strand.
TGAATGACCTCTACGAGCAAGACGACGGTCCAGTCGACGAGGAGGACCTGCAGGAGGCCGAAGACGACGCCGCGCGCCTGATCACGAACGAACACGAACGCGCCGGACTCGACACCGTCGTCGACGGCGAGATGCGGCGCAACGAGATGGTCGAGTTCTTCGCCGACCGGATCGAGGGGTACGAGTTCAACGGCCCTGTGAAGGTCTGGGGACACAACACCTTCGACAAGCCAAGCGTCGCCAGCGAGGTCGAGTACGACGAGTCCTGGCTGGTCGACGAGTACAAATTCACTGCCAGCGTCACCGACAGGCCCGTCAAGGTGCCGATCACCGGCCCCTACACCCTCGCCTCGTGGTCGTTCAACGAGGCCTACGAGGACGAGGAAGCACTCGCCTACGACCTCGCCGAACTCGTCAACGAGGAGATCGAAAAGCTCGTCGACGCCGGTGCCCGGTACATCCAGATCGACGAGCCCGCGCTCGCGACGACGCCCGATGACCACCAGATCGTCGGCGACTGTCTCGAACGCATCGTCGCCGACATTCCCGAGGACGTCCGAATCGGCCTGCACGTCTGTTACGGCGACTACTTCCGGATCTACCCCGACATCCTCGAGTTCCCCGTCGACGAGTTCGATCTCGAACTCGCCAACGGCGACTACGAACAGCTCGACGTGTTCAAAGACCCCGAGTTCACGAAGGACCTCGCGCTGGGCGTCACCGACGTTCACGTCGCGGAAGTAGAGAGCGTCGAGGAGATCAAGGAGAATATCAAAAAGGGCCTGGAGGTCGTCCCGCCGGAGCGACTCGTCGTCAGCCCGGACTGTGGGGTCAAACTCCTTCCGCGAGAGGTCGCCTACGGCAAGATGGAGAACATGGTCTTGGCGGCTCGTGAAGTCGAAGCCGAACTCGATGCGGGCGAGATTGAGATAGACGCCCCGACGCCGGCCGACGACTGAGCCTCACGCGATTTTGCTCTCGGCCGTTTCTGCGCCCACGTTTGCCCGCGGAACTCTGATCCGAACGGTCGTTCCCTCGTCCGTATCTATCGAGACCGAGCCGCCCGAGGCTGTTACTGACCAGTTGACGAGCCAGAGCCCCAGACCGCTCCCGTGTTCGAGCGGCGTCTCTCGACCGCGATCGAGGACGTCGCGCTCCATTGCTGGAAGTCCTGACCCGTCGTCAGAGATGCTGATCGTCACCCACTCGTCCTCGACCTCGGCACTCACTGTGACGGACGGCTCGTCGCTGTCGTTGTGTCTGATAGCGTTGTCGATGATCTCGTACAGCGCCTTCTCGATCGAGGTATGACAGCGGATAGTTTCGCTGGTGGGAACGTCGGCGTCGATCTCTGCCCCGGGATGAGTCCGTGTTGCGTCTTCAAGGATCGCATCGATCGTCGACTCGACTTCGAACACCCGCTTCTCGTCGGCGTCCGGACCGAGCGTACGATCGATCGACCGGGCCTTCGTACTCCATTCGATCAGGCTGTGTGCCGCACGGTTGATCGCATCGGCGTGCTCACTCTTTTCGTCCCCATCGACCTCGTCTTCGAGGAACTCCGTGTAGCCGAGTATCTTGTTCGTCTCCTGTCGCACATTGTGCCGAAGCACGCGCTGGAGGACGTCGAGTCGCTGCTCGCGAAGGCGCTGGTCCGTGATGTCGTCCATAGTGAGCAACGTCCCGATCTTCCGGTCCGAGCGGCGACGGATCGGCGTCGATGTCACTTTGAGATAGCGACGCGGCTCCGTCGATAGCGACAGTTCGTCAGTCACCGTCTCACCATCTCGCTTCGATAGCTGCTCTGCGAACGACGGAATAACGTCCTCGAGGCGCTTGCCGTCGGGATCACTCGGCAGGTCCAGCAACTCCGTCGCCGCATCGTTGTGGTCAACCACGTACCCACCAGCATCGAGAATCAGCACGCCGTTGTCGGTCTGATCGAAGACGATCGTATGGGCGACCTTCGGTGCGACCGGTGGGACATCGAACAGTTCGTGACCGAACAGCGCCCAGCCAAACACCAGCCCGGAGACGGCAAACGCGTACGGAGCGGGATCGACCGGCAGCGAGAGCACGCCGACCAGATAGAGGAGGTTGGAGACCAGTGGAGCGGCGATTGCAACCAGAACGGCCACAATACGGACCCGGTAGCGCTTCGGAGCCGTAATCAGGAGATGGACGAGCATCGCGGAGCCGACCAGAATGAACAGATACGCCCACGTGACCATTGCGTAGAACAGTGGCCCGTACGGCATGCCTGCAATCGAGGCCGATGCGACAGTCTCGGTGGTCGTTGGATCGTAAAACAGCCGGTGGAGATCGTTCGTCCAGAGAGCGACCAGCGTCCCGACTGGCAACACCGAGAGGATGGCGATCGTCGAGGGCGTGATCCACCGGTCTCGTGAGGTGTAATCCAGTGCAAACACGAGCCACGCCGGAGGGAGCAACACGATACCGAAATACTGGAACAGGGACCAGAACAGTTCAGTTGTCGGGCCCGGAGTCGTCCGAATACCGAGGACTGCGACTGCCCAGAGTCCACCACCGAACATGAATGCACTGAACGAGGACGCCCCCGGAACCGGCCGCTTTCGCCAGCCGTAGATGGCCATGGCCAGACAGATACCGATGGCCGGAATCAACGTCACTGTCAGTGTTGTCTGTGAGAGGCTCACGAGAGATTGATCGATGAATTTCGATCCTTCGTAGAATACTCGGGGATGTTTATAAAGTGCTTCCGGCAGATACGGTGCTCAGTTACCGTTTCCGTCACCGCTCTCGACGCCCATCGCGTCGAACAGCTTGGTCTTTACCGCTTCCTCGGTCAACTGGAGCAGCGTGTCTCGATTATCCTCGTTGGTCTCGATTCCGGTGAAGATACCCAGTGGGATCTCCGCACTGGCCTGCGTCGAGTGGCCAGCGGCCTCCCCGATCTCGCCATAGGCGTCCTGGAGCACTTTCCCGATGTTCATCCGGATATCCTTCGAGCGTGCCGCGAGGTAGATTTTGTCGTCGGCCAGCCCGAAGACGCCGGTTGTCGTGATCCCCTCCAGATTGAGGAGATGCTGGGCTGCCTGTGCGAGCGCCTCACGATCCCGAATAAACCCGGCGTTCGAGACGAGATGGCTCCCCTGTACCTCCCTGTTCGTGATGGCCTCCGCGAGGACGTCCAGCGTCTCGGGCGACATCGACGGCGACTCGACCTGTTCGAGCGTATCGTGGTTGGCAAAGGGGTACAGATACGCCGCCGCAGTGAGGTCCGCAGGGTTCGTATCCCGTTTGAAATCGAGCGTCTCGGCGCGGATGCCGTACAGCAACGCTGTCGCGACCGCCTCACCGACGTTCATGTCGAACTCCTGGATGTACTTCGTCAGGATCGTCGAGGTCGAGGACATGTTCGGCCGGATGTCGGCAAACGTCGGTTCGTACTCGGCGTCGGACTCCGTATGATCGATGATGATATCCGGATCCCACGAGGTCTCGGATTCGGCTGCCCGGGCGTGATCGACCAGCGCGATCGTATCGTACTCGACGTCGTGGTCGCGCTCGTGCCAGTCGTTGAGCTCGATCCCGAGCAGATTAACGAATGCACGGTTCTCCTGATGACCGATGTCCCCGAGATAGAAGATGTCGGCGTCGACACCGTGATGTTCGGCGACCGCCTGCAGCGCCGTGGCGCTGGCGATGGAGTCCGGATCGGGATTATCGTGGGTGAGAACCGCCATCCGATCATTGGTCTCCGAGATAACTTCGGCTAGCTGGCGTGCCTTGTACTCCAGCTCGCCAGATTCGAGCGAACGAAGCGCAAAGTCGGCGATCACCGCAGACGGGTTGATCACCACGTCGGCTCCCAGCTCGTCCAGTTCGTCGGCCGAGACGGGATCGCTTGCCCGGGCGATGGTGAACTGATCGCCGTTCTGACCGCGGATGTTCTCGACTGCCGCCTTGTTCGCCTCGACGTCGGAGGACAGGATCATCACTACCTCGCGATCCGCGATGGTATCCGTAACATCGACATCGCGAATATCTGCGGTCTGGGCGTTCAGATCCTGATCGCGCAGTGCCTCGACGCGTCCCTCATCCCGGTCGATAATCAGGACGTCCTTGTCCTGTTCGACCAGTTCCTCCGCGACGACGTGACCGACACTCCCACAGCCCAGAATAGCGTAGTCCGCCATCGACGATATCGTGACCCCGGCGCTCATGTGAGCAAAGCGTTGCGCGGGACGATACTTAAGCATCCCGAAGGTAGCAAGCAGCTATCGGCAGGCTGATCGCTACCTGACGGACGGTAGCGGTCTCAAACCGTGAACAGGTGCCCATCGGTCGGCACGTCGAACAGTCCCACTCTCGCGCCAGCGTCCAGCCACGCATGACCGTACGAGAAGGCCGCAAGGGCGTTCACGAGGTCGTCATCCGCCCGAAAGTGCCGGCCGTCCTCCAGATACGATTCGGCCATCTCCAGACACTCCGCAGCAGCGTCGCCCATCGGCGTCTCGGCGGGCGGCGAAACCTCTGCAGCCTCGAGTGCCTCCGCGAGCAGTCCCTCGTAGCGGTCCGTCTTTTCGGCGAGATCGGCGGGCATGGTCGAGTGATCGGCCGAACGCGGTGTAACTCTGTCGGAGCACTTCGGTCTGGTGGCTGTGCCGTCGCGTGGAGCTACGTACCGCTATGTATGTGAATAGCGACGAACGTGCGGAACCACTCCCCGACAGCGCAAACTAAATACCGATTCGGACGCGTATTCGTATTCATGAGTGATCAGCCGAGCGCCGAGGACGAGTTCGTCGAACACAGAAAATTACTCATCGCTGGAACCGGGATCGCGGGCCTGACGGCCGCGATCTATGCCGGGCGATCGAACAACGATCCGCTCGTGATCGAGGGCGACGAACCCGGCGGCCAGCTCACTCTCACTACGGATGTAGCGAACTACCCCGGGTTCCCCGAGGGGATCAGCGGCCCGGACCTGATCAACCGCATGAAAGAGCAGGCCCGGAAGTTCGGCGCGGAGACGAAAAACGGCATCGTCGAGTCGGTCGACGACTCAGAGCGCCCGTTCCGCGTCGAGATGCGTAACGGCGACGTCTACACCGCCGATGCCGTGATCGCTGCCAGCGGTGCGAGCGCCCGAACGCTCGGGATTCCCGGCGAGGACGAGCTAATGGGCTATGGACTCTCGACCTGTGCGACCTGTGATGGTGCCTTCTTCCGCGACGAGGACATGATCGTCGTCGGGGGCGGCGACGCCGCGATGGAGGAAGCCAACTTCCTGACGAAGTTCGCCGATACGGTCTACATCGTCCACCGACGCGAGGAGTTCCGCGCGGAGGACTACTGGATCGATCGCGTTCAGGAGAAAGCCGACACGGGCGACATCGAGATCGTCCGCAACACAGAGGTCACCGAGCTGCACGGAACGCCCGAGGACGGCGTCGAGTCGGTGACGATGGTCACGCACCCGGAGGGCCATCCCACCGACAAGCTCGACGATCCGGACACCGAGGAGTACGAACAGGAGATCGGCGCGGTCTTTTATGCCATCGGCCACACGCCGAACACCGAGTACCTCGCCGACACGGACGTCGTCACCGACGAGGAGGGGTATATCAGTACTGCTGGCGGCTTCGACGGCGGCCAGACGGCAACGGACGTCCCCGGCATCTTCGGTGCGGGCGACGTCGTCGACTACCACTACCAGCAGGCGATCACGGCGGGCGGGATGGGCTGTAAGGCAGCCATCGACGCCGACGAGTATCTCGAGGAGCACGCCACCGAGCACGCGCCTGCGGAAGCCGTCGCGGACGACTGACTGCCGTAACGACATATAACCCAATTTTAAACCCTCTCTCCCTATACTTCATTCTTCGAAGCGTATTACTATTGTTCTCGAAGCATTACACTACAGTTCTCGAAGTATACGCGTCCACGCACGACAAAGCCGGGCTTATACGTCCACGCGACAAGCAGATTGCATGGCAAACGAAACGGTCACTGTGACGGTCGAGGCAGACGACGAATCGGTCGACGAGTTCGAGGTCCCCGCAGCGCTGCTCGATCTCCTCTCGGAGGGCGAGGAGCCGGCGGCGACAGTCGTCTCCGATATGGCGATGATCAGCCTGGCACAGCGGATCCACGGCGCGGTCCACCACGCACAGGGCGAACCGGACGACGAGATTCAGGCCATCGAGGAGCAGACGATGGAGCTCTTCGAGGCGCGCTTCGGCGCGACGTTCGCCGAGCTGACTGGGCACGACCACTGACGGGCCGACCCGATCGGCACGTATCCGCATTCTTTTATACCGAAAACGAGGCAACTTACACGAGAGTACTCGATGCCAGAGGACGCCTTCGGAGCGGATGTCGGTTTGCTCGGCGCGCTGACGATCGGTGTCGGGACGATGATCGGTGCCGGGATCTTCGTGTTGCCGTCGGTCGCCGCGGAGGCGGCCGGCGGCCAGCTCGTCCTCGTGTTCGCGCTCGGCGGCGCGATAGCGCTGTTGAACGCGCTGGTCGTGAGCGAACTCGGCTCGGGGATCCCGGCTTCGGGCGGCGCGTACTACTGGATCGATCGGACGCTTGGTCCACTCGCCGGTACAGTCGCGGGCATCAGTGACTGGATCGGCCTCGTCGCCGCGTCGGCCTTCTACGTGCTCGGCTTCGGAACCTACTTCGGCTATCTCGTGGCACTCCCGGAGGTCGGGTTGCTGGTCGTCACGCTTTCGCCCGAGCAGTTCGGCGCGATGCTCGCGGCTGGCGTGGTCGTCCTGTTGCACTACCTCGGCGCGCGCGAGCTGGGTGGCGTCCAGACGGCCGTGGTCGGCGGGCTGGTCGGCGTGCTCACGCTGTTCGTCCTCGTGGGGCTGTTCAGCTCGGGTGCACAGCCACCGGGCGAGACGCCGACGACGCCCGGCCAGGGCGGCGAGCTGTTCGGCGCGACCGCGCTGATCTTCGTCTCCTATCTTGGCTACGCGAAAGTCGCCACGGTGGGCGCGGAGCTTCGCTCGCCCGAGCGGACGCTCCCCCGTGCCGTGATCGGAAGCGTGGTCTTCGTGACGGTGCTGTATGTCGGTATCGCGTCGGTCGTCTCTGGTGTGTTGCCAGTCGAGCCGGCGACGACTGACCCCGCGATGATCACCGCCGCGGACGGGCTCCTCGGGACGACCGGGGTCCTCGTCGTTGCGGTCACGGGGCTGGTCGCGACCGCAACCAGCGCCAACCTCTCGATCCTCTCGACTGTCCGCATCAGCTTCACGATGGGACGTGACCGGCTTGTCGTCGACTGGCTCAATAACCTTCATAGACGGTTTGCGACGCCGTACCGGTCCCTGCAGGTCACCGGACTGCTGGTCATCGTCGCCGTGCTGGTCGGCGACCTCGTTACGCTCGCGCTGATCGCCGTCGGGCTCCACCTCGTCGTCTACGGACTGACGACCGTCTCGTTGTTCGTGCTCCGGCTCACCGACCCCGACGAGTACGAACCGCCCTTCACTGTCCCGCTGTACCCCCTTGTTCCGGCCGCGGCGCTCGCGCTGACCGGTGCGCTCTTTCTCGCACTCCCCGGAATGGTACAGCTGTTCGCCGCACTCGTCGTGTTCGGGGCTGGTCTGTGGTATGCTCTCTACGGCCGCCGCCACGTCGACAGGGAGGGAATCCTGAGCGAGTACCTGCTCGGCCGGGCGGCGGAGCTTCCTGATCCTGCCGTGGCCGCGGCGCGGGCAGCCCGTCCCGAGCAGGCGGAGTACCGCGTGATGGTGCCGCTCTCGAACCCGAACACCGCAGAGCAGTTGACTACAGTCGCAGCCGGGATCGCGGCCGAGCGCAACGGGACGGTCGTCGCGACACACGTCATCGAGGTGCCCGATCAGCTCCCGCTCGATCGCGCCCCCGAATACCTGCGGATGGCCGATCCGGAGCCGATCACCGACGATCTGGTCGAGACGGCCCGCGAAACGGCCGCCGGATTCGACGTCGAGGTCGAATCGCGCGTCGTCTACTCGCATCAGGCGCTCGAAGAAGTGTTCGATGCGGCGCGCCGCTGGAACGTCGACGCCGTCGTGATGGGCTGGTGGGGCCGCGAGCCGGCGGTTGGCGGCCGCACGGAAAGCAGTCTCGACGAACTCGCGCACAACCTGCCGTGTGACGTCTTCGTGCTCCGCGACCGCGACTTCGATCCCGCGCGGATCGTGATCCCGACCGCGGGAACGCCAAACGACGACCTCTGTGCGACCGTTGCGACCCGTTTTGCGGAGACCTTCGACAGCGAGATCACGCTCTTGCACGTCGTCGGCGGGGAAAGCGCCCGCGGCGGGGGCGAGCGATTCCTCGAAGACTGGGCCGAGCGGATGGACCTCGACGACGCCAGGCTCGAAGTCGTCGTCTCGCCGGATCTCGAGGCAGCCATCGGGGCGGCGGCGGACGAACACACGCTGCTCCTGATCGGGGCGTCCGAACGGGGGCTGCTCTCGCGGCTCGTCCGCCGATCGCTGATCTACGACGTCGTCGAGCGCGTCGACAGTTCGGTCCTGCTCGCCGAGACGAAACAGGATCGGTCGCTACTCGACAGACTGATCGGGCGGTGACGACTCCGCGCTGTGTTCGACATCCTCGTAGACGACCGTCACGGCCAGTTGCTCGCCCGTCTCGGCCTCGATCCGATCACGTATCTCCTCGGCCATCCCGCGTTGCTGGGTATCGACGTACACCGTGACGCCGGTCTGGGACTGTGTCAACAGGTCCGCCCGGTAGTCGAACTCGATATCCAGTACGTTCCCGTCAACCGTCGCCTCGATCTCGTTCTCGACCGTTTGCTCGAACGTCATGTTGTCCCGCGCGTCGAACGAACTCGTCGCCAGAAACGAGGTCAAAAGCAGAATGACGACGACGAAGGCCGCGAACCGCTCCAGGGTCGCCCGTCTCGCCCGCCGCTCGTCGAACCAGTGTGTCGGCCGATACCGCTTGGCCCAGATCGTCACGATACCGGCCGCGTTGATCGACAGCAGGTTGACCAGCACGAGGATCCCCGCGCCGCCCGCGATCACCGGATCGGCGTATGCGATCCCGAGGCCGACGCTCGCGGCCGGTGGCATCAACGCCACGGCGATCATGACACCGACCAGCGCTTCGTCGGCCCCCGATGTCAGTGAGAGCGCGCCTGCGACGCCAGCGCCGAGTGCGACCGCAAGCGCCAGCAGGCCGGGATGGACCCGTTCCGCGACCTGCTGGATCAAGAGCAGATCGACTTCGGGCGCGAGCAACAGGCGATAGGAAAGCGCAAACAGCGTCGCACTGAGGACTGCCACGCCGATCCCGAGCGCCTGCGAGCGGATCCCTTCCCAGAAGAGGTCGTCGTCGTTGATCACCGTCCCCACACACGAGGCCATCGCCGGACCGATCAGGGGCGCGATCACCATCGATCCGACGACGACCGCGGCGCTGTCTTCGAGCAATCCCGCGGTAGCGACGATCGCACTGACGATCGTAAAGACGATGTAGTTCGTCGTCGACCGCGAGAGGTTGTGGGCTTTCGTCGATAGCTCCTCCCGAGAGATCCGTTCGTCGTCCGTGAGCTCGTCGCTCTCGCTTTGCTCCTCGAACCGCTCGGAGACGATCGTCTCGACGTCGCTGACTACCATGTACCCCTCACGCTCGACCCCGACGTCGCGGAGCTGATCAAGTATCCCCTCCACGTCGTCCGAGTCGGTCGGGATGTAGAGGACGTCGCTGTACCCCTGCTCGGACGTCTCCCTGGTCATCGCGTAGTCGATCTCGGCGTCGTTCAGAACGCCGATAACGACATCGCGTTTTCCCTCCGGGACGAGGGTCTGGATCAGGCGCACTTGCGGTCACCTCGGTTTCGACTCACGTAATAGACACCGTTTCCGGAAACGATTCGTCCGGATACCGTTAACTGTTCGGTTCACTCACGGGAACGCTCCATCGGAGCAGGACGCCGCCGTCCATCCGCTCGACGCCGTCGAGCTGGAGCGCGGGGAACTCGTCAATAAACCCCTCGCCATCGGCCAGCGTCGGTGCGTCTCGACCGCCGATCACTGTCGGTCCCACGAAGACCGTCAGTTCGTCGACGAGATCGGCCGCGAACAGCGAGTGGATCAGTTCGCCCCCTCCCTCGACCATCAGTTGTTCGATACCTGCCGCTTCGAGCACATCCAGCGCGGCGTCGAGGTCGGTCCGTGTCTCGCCTGCGGTGACGATCTCTGCATCCGTGGCCGACAGCGCTTTGATCCGCTCGACAGGTGCGGCGCCGCTCACGAGCAGGTACGTCGTCGCGGCGTCGTCGACGATCCGGGCGTCCGGTGGCGTGCGTGCGCGTGAATCAGCGACGACTCGCGCTGGTTGGCGAGGGGTGCCATCGTCGCTTTGGGGCAACAGCTCCGTCTCGTCGACGGTGAGGCTCGGATCATCCGCCAGTACCGTACCGACGCCGACCATGACGGCGTCGCTGTCGGCACGCAGTCGGTCGACCCGCTCGAAGTCCTCGGACCCACTGATTTTGATCTGTTCCCGTCGCCGCGAGGAGAGCTTTCCATCCGCGCTCATGGCGGCATTGACGACGACGTGCATGAGTTCAGGTTCGACGGCACTGAGAAAACGTGTTTCGGTTGGAAGCTATCGAATCAGTGCCCGACGTGTGTCTCCCAGAGAAGTCCGTAGCCGACTGCGACGACCGCGACCGCGAGGACGAGGCCCACGAGCGGATCGACATCGAGGCCAGCCATGTGTCCGGCCGCGTTAAGCAGGCCGCCAAGTTCGAGCACGAGACCCCGAAGCAGTTCGGCGAGCGTGTGATTGATAAGGTGATACGTGAGCCCGGAGCCGATATCACCCGAATCCGGAAGATACCCCAGACTCATCAGGACAGCCGTCGACGTGATCACCGTCGCGCCGAGCCAGTAGCTCCCCACAGTACGGGGGGAAGGCCCTTCGAACACGAAGACCAGTAGGGCGACCAGCAGTGGGTAGACCACAACGAGTCCCGCGGCTTCTGCGGGGACGCCGAGGCCGATACTTCGGACGATTACGCCACCGACCGTTCCAAATAGCGATACCGGGAGTTCGACGAGTGCGAGTTCCATCGGTGCCTTCATCGCGCCGTGTGTCAGGATATCGTCGACGAGAAAGAGCCCTTTTTTCACGAGCAGTTTAACCGCGAGCAAAACAGAAACGAGGCCAAAAATACCGTGTTGGGTACCGTGCCGGAGAGACATTGTGATCCTTGAACTGTTGTTGCAGTGTTATACTCTATTCAATATAAATAGTTGGACTCCAATGAATTCTGTTCACACAGGCGGCACGAGCACAGAGCCGACCTGCAGTGAGATCACCGTGCGTACAGCGAGTACGCGATGATCGCAAAGCCGACCAGCACCAGCAGGCTTTCGATGAGGATGCCGGCTGCCAGTGGGACGCCGAGGATATCGGTCGCTACACCGGCAAGGAACGACCCCAATGTAATCGCACCGAATCCAAGCGCAAGGGCACCTAGCGCCGTGCTCTGGGTACGTCGATACGCTTTAAACGCGTAGTACGTGATGATCGTTCCGAGGATCAGTATGAGTGTCTTTACGATCGCCAGCGCTGTCGTTACCTCCGCTCCAGCTGTTTCGTGTGGGCTCATAGTTCTTTGCTGACCTCCGACCACATATCCGCCAGTCGTTCGTCCGGTGTTCGCGCAGGGCGGGAGACCTCGTACTCGAACTCCCGATCGTCTGTGAGGGCGATCCGTACGTCCTCGAACGCGACCTCGTACCGCGTCGTATGGTGTCCGTCGCTCCGAACCTCCGTCAGCTCTTCGAGCAACGTCGCACTGGACAGGGTGTCGAGCTTTCGATAGATCGTCGACTGTGGGATCTCACAGCGTTCGGAGAGTTCACCCGCCGTCATGGGCTCGTCGAGTTTCCGGATGATTGTCCGACAGTCGGAATCCTCCAGAGCTTCGAGAAGGGCCTGCACATCGGGTTTCTCTTCCTCCGCGAACGGATCCCGTACCATTCTACCGTACATGAGCGATACATTCATATAAATCGACTGTTGTTCGTCTCCTGAATCAGTTCAGCCACTGTGATATCGAGAATATCGTACCGTAGTCGAGCGATTCTCAGTGACTGAAAATGACGCACCCAGTATATGGCGGTTACACACCAACGGTCGTGTATGAGTGGTGGTGTTCGAGCACAGGTCGAAGTATCGTCCCCAGAAGACTGTCCCGTTGCTGGTGCGTCCTCGACGACAGGTACACGGATCGACCGTGTCGACAGAGCCAGCGCGGATATAGACGGAACCGTCGGCGAGGAGTTCGTCGTCTCTGCGACAGCCAACGGCGACATCGACGCCAACGAGATCACGTCAGACGGCACCCGGTCGGTGTACCGGTTCGACCGCGAACGCGAGAACGCATGTGCCTGCGACCTCGTCGAGACTGCAGGCCCACCCGTGGCGGATGTCCGCGCGAATGATGGCTCGCTCTTTATCACCTTCCGTGCGGAGGACGTCGCTAACGTCCGAACCGTCATCGAGCGGCTCCGTGACCGCTACGACGGTGTCCGGCTCCAGACGCTCTCGAAGTTCGATCCGACAGAAGGCGAGGATATCGTACCGGTCGACCGCGGACAGCTCACCGACAAACAGCGGGAGGTTCTAGAACGGGCCCACGATCTTGGCTACTTCGACTATCCCAAAGGAGCGAACGCAGGCGAGGTTGCTGACGACCTCGACATCGCCCGGTCGACGTTTTCCGAGCATCTCTCTGCGGCCCAGTCGAAACTGCTCAACGCCGTCCTCGAATCGCCGACCCGATAGGCACCTCTCACCCCGCAAATAACGGTTTCAACCGATTCATCGGTCGGCGGCGAACGCACAATCCTCCTGACGAGCCGTGGGCGTCTCGCCGTCGAGCCGAATCCGCCAGCCGTGCAGCGCCCCGGGATCATTGAGTGCGTTCGTCAGAGTCGTCCTGACATCCAGCACGTCGACGCCGTAGTAGTCGTTCGGGACACCGTGAAGATACTGCAGGGCCGTCTCGAACAGCGAGCGCATCCCGTCGTCGTCCTTGAAGTCGAAGTGCTTGTAGGCTCCCGCTGCGACCTGAACCATTCCATGTGCGAAGGCACTTTCGGTGGTTCCGTTGCCGTAGTTATACCACTCGTCTTCGAAGCAGTCGTGGGATTCGTGAAACTCCCCGCTGTTGTACAATCGGACTCCGTGGACGGTTGCCCGCCGGAGCGTTGCGTGTTCCCAGTGTCCGCCCGTGTGAGCTGTATCAGCGACCCATCCCGTCGGGTCACCGTCCGGTGGCGCGACTGAGGGATCCCGCGTGTGCTCGTCCATAGCCGGACTTCGACCGCCAGCTACCTCCGTCTGTCGCCCGGACACAACGTTTATCGGCTCCGGCAGAATGCTTACAGTATGCTCTCTGCAGTTCTTCTCCAATCTGTCGGAACCGAGCCCGGACTCTCAACAGCATCGCGGGCAGTCGACCCTACGATCGAGAATGTTCCGGCACGCGTCTGGGAGGTCGTCGGTGCAATCCTCGTGTTGGTCCTCGGCTGGTACGTCTCAAAGCTCGTCGTTCGCTCCGTCGGTCGTGCGATTGCCAGACAGTTCCAGCGACCCAGCATCACACAGACCGTACTGGGCGGAATCCGTGCCGGCGTTATCGTCGTCTTCGTCTTTATCGCGGCGAGGATCCTGCAGCTAGATACCGGTGATGTCCTGCTTTCCGGTGCCGTATTCGGTGCAGTACTCGGTGTGATCCTCGCGCCGATCGTCGCTTCGGTTATCAGCGGGCTGTTCGTGCTCGCGGACCAGCCATTCGAGATCGGCGATATGATCGAACTCGTCGATGAGGGACAGAAAGGCTTTGTCGACGATATCACACTCCGCTATACGAAGATGTTCACGCTCGACAACACCTTTATCGTCATCCCAAACTCGACGATCCGGGACCGGGACGTGATCAACTACTCCGCAGAGGACGAGCGAACCAGACGGTCCCTGGAACTGCTGGTCACGTACGAAAGTGATGTTGAAGCCGCACGGACGCTGGCCGAGCGGAGCGCTCGACGTGTCGAGGATGTCATCAGCGGCGGTCCGGACATCCGAATCGGCAAGACCCGGTTTCCGGCAGCCCCGACCTGTTTCATCGAGGAGTACGCGGACAACGGCGTCCTGTTGATGCTCAGATACTGGGTCGAAGAGCCGTACAAGCTCCAGGCGATCGAGTCCGAAGTAAAAACGAATATCTGGAACGACCTCGATGATGCCGACGTCGAGATCGCATACCCGCATACGCATCTCGTCTTCGACGAGACGAGCGGGGAGGCACAGGTTGCTGTCTCACAGGGGGACCACTCGCCAGCAGTGACAGAGGGCAGTGAGATCGCCCCTGGCGAACCTTCGGTCGAAAATGATGGGGCTCAATAGCTGGTCTGAGCGATCTGCTACTCCGGCGCGTGAACGACGACGAGTTCACATTCCAGCCGCTGGCGGAGATAGCTCTCAATATCGGGATCGGAAACAAGCTTTCGGATCATGCGGCGCCACCGACCTTCCTGTTTGTGGCCGATGACGACGACATCGGCGTCCTCGTTCGCAATCTCCTCCAGGATGGTCTCTTCGACAAGAAAGCCCTTGCGAACGATGTATCGAGCGTTCTGTAGGGTCCCGAACTCCGCTTCGACGGACCGTTTGAGTTCAGCCCGGGAGATATCTCGACTGTCCTGATAGAGGTCAACGTGGAGAACTGAAAGATCGCCGTCACGATCGTCGGCGAGCTCGATCGCCTGTGCCAGCGTCTCCTTGGAGTGGCTGCTGAGCGGGTACCGGACCGGAACGACCACGTGACTCATCATCTGTACTGATTGGGGCGACGAGGGTAAACGTTCTCACTTGTCGGCTGCAGGTATATCCGTATCTGACGAATCCGCATCTGACGATTCGCTACGGTCGTCGCTCCAGCGTATTCGCCCGTCGATCGACGGATCGATCCCCACATCCCGGGCGTACTCGACGAGCACGTCGTACTGGATCGGTCCCTCGCTCACGACGTGGCCTTCCGAAAGCGTGGGGAACTCGTGGTCGGTTACCGGCAGGTACGCGGAGGTGGCGAGCGTATACTCCCCCGTCGAATCTACAGGCTCTCCCCCGACATGGACGTCCACGAGCGACTCGTCCGTGCGGTCCCAGACGACCTCGGCCCCCGAAAGGTGTGCGTGCCACCAGTCCGGTTCCCCGATGTCGATTCGCTGTCCACTGGCTTCCCGACAGAGGTTGACGATCTCCGCCCCCGTCAACTCGGCCGTCACGATCGGTTCTTCGAACGGAACGATGCCGATCAGATCTGCGACAGTGACGCCTCCAGCAAGGGGTTCTCCACCACGGATCCCCCCGGCGTTCTGGAGGGCAATATCCGCGTCAGTGTACCAGCGATACGCATCGGCGACGAAGTTCCCGATTCGGCTCTCACCACGGTGGGTCGTTGCTTCCGTTCGCTCGATCGGTCGTTCGACCGTGGCGACAACCGTCTGGAGTCCCGCACGGCGCTTGCGCACTCGTAGTGCCTCCGTTACCTGTCTGGCAACCGGTGCATCGTCGACCGTGTGCCGGTTGACCGACGCCGTACCGTCGTCTTCGAGGACGATTTCGTACAGCGTGTTTCCGCCCGCTCTGGGGCGCGTCAGGAGGGTGTCGTCGAGCCGCCGGATCCGCTCCGCGTGGACGTGCCCGCCGAGGATGACGTCGACGTCACACTGGAGTGCGATCTGCTCGTCGTCTGCCAGATGTGCGAGAACGACGATCATGTCGACGCCGCGCTCGCGAAGCGTCGCGGTCGCGTTCGCCACCGCGGAGACTGGATCGGTAACTGTGAGATCTGCGGCAGGTGGCGTAATTGAAGGCGTCGTCGGCGTCGTGACACCGATCACGCCAATCCGATGGCCCGCACGTTCAATGACGGTCCAGGGGCGCATACCGACGTCCGAGCCAAACCGTTCGCCGTCGAGTTCGATGTTTGCACCCAGCCAGATCTGTGGCGAGGATTCTACAAGCCCTCTGAGCGCGTCGTATCCGTGATCGAAGTCGTGGTTCCCGGGGATGTCTGCGGCCGGCTCGACGGCCTCGAAGAAATCGAGCGATTGCTCCCCGTCCTCGGTCAGCGCCAGGACGCCGGGACCGGTGTTGTCGCCAGTTCCCGCAACGAGCGTTGTGTCGTCACGAAGCGAGTCTATCAACCCTGCGAGTCGACCGACTCGTTCGGGGTCGTCGTAGGCGTTTTCGAGATCAGAGTAGTGAAGCAGCCGCACGGACATACCGGTAGCCGAGTCCCCGAGTGCGTATATACCCCGCGGACGGCCTCGGCCAGTGTCGAATCACATTTCAGGCTCTCCACCGAGGGAATACGTATGAGAACGCATACGACGGAGGACGGTGAGACACTCTTCATTGCCGAGGACGAGGGCGACCGAGGATCGGACGGGCCGTTCTACGTCGCGTACGGAACAGCCGCTCGCGAGCAAAAGTACGGCTGGTTCTGTAGCAACTGTGAATCGGTCGACAACGCCATGGACGCGATGGGTCGTATCCAGTGCAACCGCTGTGGCAACTTCCGGAAACCGACCGAGTGGGACGCCGCCCACGAGTAACAGTCCTCGTACCGATCGTTCTCAGTTCCGAGGTGTCGCCAGTAGCTTTATTATGCCGGGTGTGGTACTGATAGGCGAATGGGAACCGTTAGCAACCCACTTGCCCAAGAGGCGAGGTCCATCTTCGCAGAACTCGGGTACACGATCTCTGACCACGGCGACGAATTAACGGCTGAACGGGGCTGGAAAGTCGTTGAGGTTACGCCCATGCCCGAACCGAAATCACCACCCGCGTCGGGATCACTTCGATGTTTCGTTACATATCAACACAGTGTCCGCGACCTTCGCCAGCGAATTCGGCAGGCAAACCCCGAGTACGACTGGGCGATCATTACAGTTGAAGACGATGACTACGAGGTCGTACGAGCCCCGCCATGTGCTGAAGCAGCCTGAATCCATTTTTTGCTGACAGGGTCTCGACACCGGACGAACAGGTCGTTCCAATGAGAAAACGGTAAGTCGTTGACTACGCTACCTGTTACTAATGGTCCCCGGATCTGTCAGCTATCGTCGTCAGGTACTAGCTGGCCTGGGAGCGACAGCACTGGGAGCGAGTGCAGGCTGTCTTGACTTCTTCCGTGAAGTGGGAAGCACAGGTCCAACCCAACTCTCGGTCAATGTCACGACGCTCCCTGCTGACGACGATACTGCTAGTTCCCGCATCGCGCGTCAGCTCGTAGATAACCTCTCCGAGGCGGGGATCAATGCGACAATTGACCCACGCGAGGACGAGCAGGCGCTTCGAGCACTACTGCTGGACAACGACTACGACATTTTTGTCGGCCGCCATCCCGCAATCACCGATCCGGACGAACTTCGGACACTGCTCCATACACGATATAGCGAGGAAAAGGGTTGGCAAAACCCCTACGGAGTAACCATTCCGTCGCTTGACGACCTACTGGATCGTCAACGGAGCGAGTCCGGCGAACAGCGCATGCAGACGGTGACAGAACTCCAGAAGGAACTATTTGATCTCCACCCCCTGTCCGTAATCGCGTACCCCTCCAAACTAACAGCCGTACGTACAGATCTGGTCACTGATACTCTCCCTGGGGGACTCACTACGCGGAACGACTATCTACGACTCGAGGCTGCGAATCCTGAACGGGATCGTCTATTGGTGAGCCTCTTTCGGCCGACTGTGACCGAAAACCTGAATCCTCTCGTCCCTGAAACCGGACCCGACAGCGCAATTCTCGATTGTATTTACGATCCGCTGTTCGAGTGGATCGATGGCGAACTGGTACCGTGGCTAGCCGAGGATGTCACATGGACGGAGGCCGAAAACACCGTCACGGCGACAGTTCGGATACGACCTGCACTTCGGTGGCACGACGAAACCGCGTTGACGACGGCTGATATCGGGTTCACATACGACATGCTACGGGATACTACCATGGGCGACTCCGACTATGCGATCCCTGCCCCCCAGTTCCGTGGCCGTAGTTCGCTGGTCGACAGCGTCGATACACTCTCGAACAGAGAAATCACCCTGGAGTTCCCCGATACGAGTATCGAAACCGCCCGGCGTGCGCTTACCGTCCCGATACTTCCACAGCACGAGTGGGAAGATCGGACAGAACGGTCTGCAGACCATCTAACGACGGCGATCGAAACATCCAATGAAGAGCCGATCGGTAGCGGCCCATTCATCTACGAGGACTCGACCGAGGACAGTGATCTGATCCTTTCGCGTAACGAGGATCACTTTCTGCTAGATCTTGAGGATCCACACGAACGACTCGAATCGTTACGTGGCGACACCACATTCGACGAAATCGAGTTCGAGGTGGGGGTGAACGTCGGTGTTGTACTCAGCGATATCGACAGCGGTAACCGGGATATTACCGCAACTTCGATCCCCCCGGGCGACGTCGAGAGCGTCCAGAACAACTATGACAATACCGAAGTACTCGTAGGAGAGGGACAGGAGTTCTTTGTTCTCGGCTTCAACACTCGACGCCATCCAATGGGGAATCACCGTTTCAGACAAACAGTTGCCCGTCTTGTCGATCGGAACTATATTGCTGAAACCGTTCTCGAGGGCTATGGACAGCCATCGGACACCCCGCTGAAGCGTACGGAGTTCGTTACGGACGAGTTCACGTGGACTGGTCAGAGCAGTCTCGGACTGTTTCCGGGTAAAGACGGAGCCGTGGATCCGGAGGCTGCGCGGGACACGTTCAGGGATGCTGGATTCCGCTTCGACGACGACGGCAATCTGGTCGTTTAAGACTGAGTCAGGCCAGTATCGATCAGTGTTCCCGGACAGATTCCTGATCGTCGCTGCGTAGGCGAAGTTTAAGTGATATCGCGTAAAAGGAAACGACGAGGGTTGATACAATGGTATTCAAGAAAATCACGATGATCGGCACGAGCTCGGACAGTTTTGAGGACGCAACCGACGACGCCCTCGACAGGGCGGAAGCGACACTGGAGAACATCCACTGGGCGGAAGTCGAGAACCTCGGCGTCGAAGTAGCATCTGCAGACGGTCGCGAGTATCAGGCAGAAGTCGAGATCGCGTTCGAACTCGAGGACTGATCAGGTACGGAACGACTCGCCACAGCCACACTCGCTGACGACGTTGGGGTTCTCGACGTGGAACCCCTCCGCCTGCAGTCCGCTTTCGTAATCGACGACGCTACCTTCGATGTAGTTCTGGCTTGCCGGATCGACGAACACGCGTAGCCCGTTGTGTTCGGTTATCGTATCGTCTTCTTCCGGGGCATCGTCGAAGCGCATTCCGTACGAGAGTCCCGCGCAGCCGCCCTGCTGGACGAACAGTCGCAGTCCGGCGACCCCCTCGTCGAGGCCTTCGCTGTCGAGTAGCGATAGCGCCTCATCTGCAGCCGCTTGCGTTACCTTGACGGTCCCCGATCCGTCCTTGCCCTGTGCGGTCTCGGTACTCATAACACATCATATGATGGGTACGCAGATAATACTGACGGCGACTTCCGGTGCCTGTATCTCGAAGCCGTTTTCGTGGGTGGCGTCACAGACAACCTACTACTGAGGCGTGAACGAATTGCCGATTTTTGTCTGATCCGTGCGCGAACACCCGCCCTGAAAGTGACGCAGTAGATCACTGGATATTTGTTCGTTGTTCTCCCGGTCAGCGGTACTTGCGGTGGCCCGTAGCATACCCATCGCGAGACGGGCGCCACTCCTGATCGTCAGGTATTCGACAAGTTGCCCGTCAGTGATGAATGACATCCGACGTGATTCTGTGAATGTCACACAACCATTTAAAAAAGTAGTAGAATCACCCTAACGACAGGCACAGCGCTCGTACAGAGTCTTGCTGCGTCCACAGTAGCACGTAAATATAGTGTGACTCATCATGTGGTAACTAAACAACTATAAAAAATTGTTTCTGGATACTATTCACAGTGAAGATATTTTATACAGCAATAAGAATTATTTAAGTAACCTGCTCTTACCGTTACATGGACCGAAAGTCTGAGCAGACTGATGCACAGAAGGATATAACTACTACTACAAGTACAGAGCAAACTTTTAGTAAGAATAGCTTACGCGGAGATAATTCAGAGTACGGACGAAGAAAATATCTAAAGCTACTGGGAGCTTCCACGATTACAGCAGCTGGGCTCGGTACAGCTTCAACTGTGCTTGCCGACGATTACAGAACAATTACTGTAGATTCCGGCGCAACTCGGGTAATCAGAGTCAACAGCGATGAAACACTCGAGAACCTGCTGGTCGATATCTCCGCGGATGGCGCTGACGCACGAATCGTGGCGCAAGGAAACAACTGGACAATTCGCAATGTTGGCTTCCACGGAGTGGCCTCACAATCATCGCTTTCGAACTGTATTGCCGCGAGTGGTACCGGGACGATCGAACGGTGTTATTTTGGCGATGGTATCCCACTCGATGCCAGCTGGAGCAAAGGATGTATCGGCGTGAGCCACACCCATAGCGGAGAAATTAACGTCCACGACACCTACATCAGCGGCTGGGAGGACAACGCCGTCTACGCTGCTGGTGCGGCTCGGGATACTGATGGCGGCGGTGGAACTATCAACTTCTACAACTGTTATTTCCGTGACAACAACATCAGCCACCTTCGCGTTGCAACCGACGGAACAGTTATTGAAGACTGTGTGTTCCATAACGACTCAGAGGTTCGACAGGGCGGCTCTTCGGCGATTAATTCTCGGGGGATTTACACAGGCTACGGTGATCCCTCACAGACAGTTACTGTGCGAAATTGCGACGTCGATATCGGCAGTCATAACACGAACGGTGCAGGATCGGCGTTCGTCTCCGGAACCCACGATATTCAGGGACCACTCACCACTATCCGAGTTCAAGATTCGGAAGTACGTGGAGAAACCCACGGAGAGTACGTCGAGTACGACAACGTTGGCAGCGATCCCACGATCAGAGTTCCAGAGGGTGTTCCAACCGATGCAGAGACTGCTGCAACGGGCAGACCTGAGGACACGACCGAGGAGGAAGAACCCGCAGAAAACCTCCCAGAGATGGAGCCACATCTACTGACATTTATTTCCACGGACGACGACGACCGAATGGAATACCAGTTCATGGCTGATGGGCCGGTCGAAGCCCTCACAGAATCCCCATACATGAGCCCTAGCGGGAACGATATCCGGGCAACGAGTAATTTCCAGATCGATCAAGAGGATGACGACTATGTCATCCAGGGGCACACCGGAAACGGTTATGGTGATGCGTTCGAAGTCTACGGATCTGTTACCGAAGCGACAGTCGACTCCGACGAGATGATCATCGAACTGGACGGCGACCGTATCAACGAAGCGGAACTCGTTAAACGGACAGGCGATCAGAACGTCAGTGAAAGCGAGGACGATGACGAACGGGAATCCACCACAGAACGGTCAGCGGACACCGACGACGGAAACGAGAACATCACATCAGATAGTGGTGACGATACCGAACAAAGGTCGTCGACATCGACGGGTGCCAATGAGGGAGATCTTCCGAACGACCTCATTATCGACGGGTCGGACAACGGCACAGTAAGTCAGTACGAAGTGTCCGTCTCGGGCGAAATAGTGCCTGACGAAGAGCTCTCATCTGTAGTCAACCAGGGCCTGGCCTGGGATACGCTCCCCTCTACCATCTCGGACGGGACGGTGGTCGGCGTCGTTGGCCACGGGAAAGACGGCTACCGGTATTCGGGTAACATCATTAGCGTCGAGATCCGTGGCGACGCTGGACTCGATATTGAAAGATCATAACGCCGCTCGGAATATTGGGTCGCGTCTTGTCCAGCACTGGCTCAAGTCTGGTGCTGGACGCGCCAACAGTCAGGTGGCGCTGAAGTCAGGGACAGTGAACGCGAATGGTCGATTCCGACCGACTGCCCTTCGCAGTTAGAGCGGGAGTCCACTGACAAGCCCACGACTTCAGTCGTGGGTTCCCGACAACTGAGCTTGCGGTCGGACGAATCGCTCGTTGTCCGTAGTGGATTCCGCCACAGTTCCAATGTTGTTGATACAGAATTCCTCCAGCCGGGCCGCCTGTTGTTCCCAGCTGAACTCCAGCGCCGTCTCGCGTCCACGCTCACCCAGCGCGGCCCGGAGCTCTGTTGAATCGAGAAGTCTGGAGATGGCGTTCGATATGGCGACGGTATCTCCGGGCTCGACTAACAGCCCGTTCTCTTTATTCGTGATATACGACCGAATCGCTTCCAGATCAGCGGTCACAACCGGGGTCCCACAGGCCATAGCTTCGAGATTCACCATGCCAAAGCCCTCCGAGTACGACGGAAGACAAAACACATCTGCTGCTGCGTAATAGTTGGGGAGTTCATGATGCGGAATTTCCCCGAGTATCGTTGTTGAGTCCCAGACACCATGTCGCTCACACTGGCCTCGAATAACTTCCTCATTGCCACGACCGATGATGCACAATCGGGCGTCGCTATCGAGAGTGGCGAATGCCTCGATAAGATCGAAGATCCCTTTTTGCTCGGTAGCCCGGCCAACAAATAGTATAACCGGATCATCACTGATAAACGCTGGCGAAGCACTCGGCAAAAACGCGTCAGTGTCCACGCCTGGATAGATTACGTCCTCTACGTCGTACCCGAGCGTTTCTCTCACGGCCGTTGCGGTGTCATGCGAGTTCGCCAGTACAAACTCGGTGTCCGACAGTGTTTCACGTAGCTTGACTCCAACTCCTGTGTTGGCGAGCCCATGGTACTGAAACACAGTGGGAATGTCGATGGCGTTCGAGAGCAACACGTCGTCCAGCCACTGGAACGTACACAGCACATCCAGATTATCGTTCATCTGCTGGATGACGTCGCTTCGAGCCGACCAGATCGCCATCGCCAGTTTTGCCCAGTTCTGGTCGCTGATCGGTGTATACGATCCAAGGGCGTCCGGAATACGGTTCGAAAAGGACGGTACCTCGATGATGTCGATATCTGACGAGCGAACAAGTTCTGTGAACTCCCCGGATTGCGTGTAGAGAGATACCTCGTTGCGCTTCGAGAGTTCAGCTGCCATCCATTGTGCGTAGATAGCAACACCACCTGCGTGGCGTGTTCCTGCCGAATCGTGATACAACCCGATCTCCATACCGACAAGTTGTCCATCGTTTGCTTAGTTATATCTCGTATTATTAACGATGAATCCAGATAAAGAACGTATAGTAGCGAGTAGAAATTGACTACGGTTCAGAAGCTACCTGAATATTCTCTTATAAACCGCTGCACTACCCTTTCGTTGCCTGATGGATACAGCTTGTCGTTATTGAAAGTATAACTATACATCGTTTCCTCTTGACAAGCAGTGTGGATCGCCTGCCGTCTCCGTAATAGCAGTTTGATCAATTAACACGTGGAGTTGAGCGCTATGAAAACGCACAGCACATCTCTGGAGTGATGTCGGTTCCTGATCGCATCGTACACGGACTGAAAGCAACACTCGTAGCCCGCCTCTGCAAGATGATTGTCAACGGGCTACTTCTCCTGTTACTCGCACGTGTTCTTCTGACACCGACCGAATATGGCTTACTCTTTCTTGCTATTTCGATCGTTGGGGTAGCAAAGATGTTCGGCGACCTTGGTCTCTCTCGGTCTGCAGCATATTACGTGACCAAATTCAAAGAAGCAGAGCCAGCAAAGGTCCCCTCCGTCCTTCGTATTGCAATACAATACCGACTATTGCTACTGTGTCTCGTCGGTACTCTACTCGTGGTTGGTAGTGGTCTAATCGCTACCGTTCTGGACGAGCCCGAACTGGCCCCAGTACTCGTTATCGGTGCCGGATATCTCGTCACGCTGTCGTTACATTCGTTTGTAGGGACCATGTTTCAGGGGTTCAATCGAGTATCTCTGACGGCAGTGATCGATATTGTCCACAACGTCTCCAGGCTGCTACTCGTTGTCGGGTTCCTCGTACTCGGGTTTGGAGTTGCTGGAGCGATGGCTGGTTACTTGATCGGGGCACTCATTTCTGCTACTATCGGATTCGTTATACTATATATAAGATTCTACTCGAACTACGACGGTACGGAGCCAACAAAGACGCTGCGGAACCGAATGTTACGATACAGTGTTCCACTGACCGCCACACAGGCCGCAAACGTGGTCGACAAGCGGGTTGATACTATCCTGATCGGCTTCTTTCTCAACCCCGTGGCAGTAGGCTACTACGTACTTAGCAAGCAGATCACGGAATTTATTCTTGTGCCAGCGGGCTCGCTCGGCTTCTCCGTCTCTCCGACGTACGGTGAGCAAAAGGCGACGGGGTCACTTGAAGGAGGCGCTCGAATCTATGAAACGACCCTCAGATACGTCATGTTGCTGTACCTGCCAGCCGCAGTCGGGCTGTTTTTGGTTGCTGAGCCTGCTGTTCGACTTATTTTTGGAGCAGACTACCTGGGTGCGGTTCCGGTTCTACAGATCTTTGGCCTGTACGTCGTCTTTCATGCCATCACCAACGTGACAACCCAGAGTCTCGATTATCTTGGACGTGCGAAGGATCGAGCGATAGCCAAAGGTATCACCTCCATCGCCAATCTCCTGTTGAATCTACTTCTGATCCCACTGTATGGGGTTGTTGGAGCGGCGTTCGCTACGCTGGCCACGTATGGGGTGTACACGGCGGTGAATCTATACATTATGCAAGCCGAACTTCCTCTGAACACCCGATCCGTTGTTCGATCCATCGTTCCTATTATTGGAATCAGCCTCTGTATGGGCCTCGTCGTCTCCTGGATCCTTCCATACGTCTCGGGCCTCCTGATGCTTGTACTGACGATTTTCTGTGGTGTAGCTGTCTGGGGTGTGCTGGCAATTACCATCGGACTACTTGATCCCCACGAGGCAGTCGCTCAGCTGAGATCCTCATCCGGCTAGGTGCCTGTTAACACAATGGCCATTCGCATCTTGCACGTTGTCTCGCAGCACCAACGGGTTAGGCGGCGTCTGAGCTGGCTGCTCCTACTCTTCGAGCCGCGTCCGGACGCTCTCTGCGTGTGCTTCCAGTCCTTCGGCTTCCGCAAGCGTCGTGATCGTCCCCCCCAGGTCCGCCAACGCTTCCCGATCGAGTCGCTGAACGGTCGTCGATCGAACGAACGTGTCGACGGAGAGCCCCCCGGTCAGTTTTGCGCCGCCCCCGGTCGGGAGGACGTGGTTCGTCCCACTGGCGTAATCGCCCGCTGCGACGGGCGTATACGGGCCCAGAAAGACGCTCCCGGCGCTGTCGATCCGATCGAGCACCGCTTCGTCGTCCTCGGCGACGATCGAGAGGTGTTCGGCAGCATACTCCTCGGCGAAGAGTATCGCCTCGCTCATCGATCGGGCGTGAAGGATCGCGCTTTCGTCACCGGCCAGCGCGTCGCGGATCACGTCCGATCGGGCGCGTTCGTCGATCCCTGCCTCGACTGCCTCGCCGATCGCTTCGGCAAGGGATTCGTCATCCGTCACTGCGACGACTGATGCGTTGGGATCGTGTTCGGCCTGTGCGAGCAGGTCCGCCGCAATGTACTCGGGATCTGCTGTCCCGTCCGCGATGACGAGAATCTCGCTCGGCCCTGCGAGGAAGTCGATGTCGACGTCACCACGTACTTCGGCTTTGGCTGCGGTAACCCATCGATTACCCGGCCCGACGACCTTCCCAACGCGCTCAATGGACTCGGTACCGTATGCGAGCGCGGCGATCGCCTGAGCCCCGCCCACACTGTAGACCCGATCCGCACCTGCCGCGTGGATCGCTGCGAGTGTCGCCGGATTGATCTCGTCGGCCGGCGGCGTCGCGACGGCGACGTCCTCCACACCTGCGACCTTCGCGGGGACGACACCCATAATCGCACTGGATGGGTACGCCGCAGTACCACCGGGGGCGTAGACGCCGACGCTGTCGATCGGCCGGAACCGACGACCCAGCTCTCGCCCGTCGAACTCGTCTCGCCAGTCTTCGGGGACCTGTGCCTCGTGGAACTCGCTGACGTTAGCGACGGCCGTATCGATCGCCCCCCGGAGCTCGTCGTCGATCTCCTCGTACGCGTGCTCGACCCGATCGGTGATCTCCAGACTGCCGACCTGAACGTCGTCAAATTCCCGGCAGAACTCCCGTACTGCGACGTCTCCTTCCTCCTCGACGCGTCCGACGATTTCGGCGACGTCGGAGCGAATCTCGTCGACCCCCGAATCGCGGTCGAACAGACTCGTCCGCTCGCCAGGTGAGAGGTCCGCGACTGCTTTGTAGTTCATACAAGGTGTTACGATGGGTGAGCAAAACCGTTTTCCGTATCGATCGCTCTCGTCGTGAAGAATGTCGCCCGGAACACTAACGGCCGGTATCATTGCTGGCGGCGTGCCGTCTCAACCGGGAAACCCTCGTGCCGGGCTGGCACTGCGGCAGGTGCCTGTGTTTTGTGCCGCGTGTCGCATGCCTGGGTTCGCCGCGCGTCATCGCGTCCGTGTGGACGTACTCGGGCGGGGACAAAGGCACGCACTGGGTCTATGCCCGGCAGTTCAAAAAGGGTGTCGTCACGGGGTGCTATTCGTTCTCCAGTTCAATCGCACCGACTTTGCCCAGTACTGAGAGGACAAAGACGAGCGCAGCGAGTACGAATCCACCGGCAAACAGCGGCGCCGCAACGGTCTGGGCGGTCTCAAAGCCAAGGACCAGTCGCGTGGTTCCGAGTACCAGAAAGCTTCCCACCGCGAGGAGACCGGCGAGTGCCGCGAGTTTGAGTATCGTCTGCTCGTGCACTCTCGATGCGAGGGGCCACTGGCTATTAGTAGTAGTGCTCGAAAAAAATCGGTTCGGATCGGGGTGCGCCTAGTTCGGGAACTGGTCGAGGTCGGAGAGGACGAGCTCTTGACCCATCTCGAACTCCTCGGCTTCGAGGTCAGCCTCGATTTCGACGAACTTCTCGTCACCGATCACATCGACGAGGATCGTCTCGTCGCCGGGGTTCCAGCCAGCGAAGTGCGATCCTGCACCCGTGTCGAGCTCTTTGACAACCTCGTAGTCGTCGACAGTAACGATCTGGGTCTTTGCGCCGCCCGTGCTCGGGATTGCAGCGTAGCGATACTCACTGTCGAAGTCGACCATGTGTGGGACCTCCTCGGTACCCTCGCCAAGACTGACCTCGTTTTGAACCTCGATGGAGCCTTCGCCGTCCGGATGAAGGATGTACAGGTTCGCAACGCCCTGATCGAGCGCCCAGACCTCGTAATCGTCGTCGCCGTCGCCGGGGACAACGCCGATTCCGTGGAAGTCAGGGGTCGGCTGATCGGGGTCCTCACGATCATCGTCATCGTAGTTGTCGATCGGGTCGGGTTCGACGACCTCGACCAGTTCGCGGCTCTCGACGTTGATGACGGCCACGCCGGGGGTATCACCTGCGATCTGGTGTGGGCCGGACTGCTGTTCGGGGCCACGGGTCGAAGCGAACATCAGCTCGCCATCTGGGGAGGCTGCGAGAATGTCGGGAGACTCGCCGACTTCGTCGATCTCCTCGATGACCTCGTCGGTCTCCGGATCGATGATGACGCCGTCGTCGGTGTCGCGGTTGACCATCCACAGCTCCTCGTTATCAGGGGTGAACATGACGCCGTGTGCGTCGTAGCCCTCGGTGCTGCGGGTGTCACCAATCATCTCGTGGCTCTCGGTATCGAAGACCCACCAGTCACCGGCTCCGTCGGCTTCGTCCGTGTCCGCGCTTCCGGCATTGACGTAGAACTTCTCCTCGGTCGGGTGGGCGAGCGTCCCACAGTTCGCGGGGATCTCCGGGAACTCCTCGGTAATCTCGAACGATTCGGGGTCGAATACGATCAGCCCGCCGTCAGCGTAGCTGGGACCGAGCGTAACGTACGCCTCGCCATCGTGCGTGTAGTCGTGGCAAACCGGACTGGCACTGGCGAAGGCCGCTGCCTCTTCACCGTCTTCGTCGCCGTTCTCGTCGCCGTTTTCGTCTCCATTTTCGTCGCCGTTCTCCGCTCCGTTCTCGTCATCGTCGCCGCCGAGGCAGCCAGCGAGTGCAATACCGCCTGCGACCGCACTCGTCTGCAGGAATCGACGTCGAGTTTCTCGGGTCGTCATACTGGCTCTTACAGTAATTCTACAATAAAAGACCTCCGTTATGAGGGCGTCAGAGTTGCAAAAATCGGCATCTGACCTAGATAGCGGCAACAACATATTTGTATCCATAACAGAGGGTTTTGTTGCTGGTATCTGTGACGGCACGAGGCGTTCGGTACAAGTATCATCGGGAACTAGTTCGAGTAACAAATGTCGCTTCCGGACCCAGAGGGACTGTCCCGCCGCGAGTACGTGAAATCGGTCGTTGCAGTTGGTGGTGCAGGGGCTCTGTCAGCCTGTCTCGGTGAGGACGACGATATCGAAATACCATCTGGTACGGACGAATTCGACGATCTCCCTATGGGACAGCACGAGTGGAACTCGTTTTTCGAGGCGGACGAGCACGGGAACGTCCGACTGCCGCGACATCACGTACTGGCGTATCTCGAACTGGACGGCGAACCGACCGATACCGATCGTGAAGCGGTTGAGTCAGCGTTGCAAACCCTCGAACGTGCCTACGAGTGGAGCAACGACGGCCTCGTGTTCACGATCGGATACTCCCCATCGTACTTCGATCGGTACGAGGAATCGCTGCCCGATGGTGTGGATCTCCCAGACCCGACCAGCCTGACATCCCTGGAGGACCTCGACGATGACGATCTGGATACGTACGATGCGCTCGTCCACTTCGCCAGTGACGAGCCCGTCGCGCTGCTCGAAGCCGAACTGGCGATGTTCGGCGACACCGACACGCTCAGCGGATCGGACGCCGAGCCCCAGAATACGGATTCTGACACTGTGAACGGGGTCGCCGTGGAGGATCGGCTCTCCGATGTCTTCGAGCTTGCAGACCGTCGGACGGGCTTTTTCGGAGCTGGACTACCCACCGAGAACACCGACGCGACCGGAATCCCGGACGACTATCCGATTCCCGAGGAAGCACCGATGTTTATGGGGTTTCGCGGTCGCTTCACAAAGAGCCAGCCAAGCGAGGAGCGGGTAACGATTCAGGACGGCCCCTTTGCTGGCGGCACAACGCAGCACGTCTCGAAGATCCGCCAGCAACTCGATCAGTGGTGGGAACAGGACAGCCAGTCGGTCCGAGTCGCGAAGATGTTCAGTCCCACTCACGAACGCGAGGACCGCGTCGGCGAGTACGGTGAGAAGCTCACCGACTCCCCCGAAATCGAGGACGTTGTCGAACAGACTGAAGCAGACGCTTCCGGGGGGATGGTCGGCCACGCACAGAAAACAGCCAGGGCACGGGAGGACGGCTCGCCGATCATCTACCGACGCGACTTTGACACGACCGACGACGATATCGCCGGACTCCACTTCGTTTCGCTGCAGCGTGAGATCGGGGACTTCGTGAAAACACGAGAAGCGATGACTGGCTCCGACTTGCCGATCGGTTCGATACTGAATAACGGCATCCTGCAGTACATCTCCGTCCGTCGACGTGGGAACTTCCTTATCCCTCCGCGCGAGTATCGCGCGCTTCCATCGCCGCGTCCCGAATAAGTGTCTGCTCTGGGGTCGGAGTATCCACAGTCGTCCTGCGTCATTGACGGCGGGTGTATCCCCCGATATCACGGGGTATAAATATTTCAGATGCCCAACTACCACAGGATGAAACGCCGTCGATTCATATACACTGGAGCGACTGCCGCAGGGCTGGCAGGACTGGCTGGCTGCCTTGGTGGTGACGACGACACCGAGGACACTGACGATACTGAGGGCGAACCGGGCAACGAGGAAGCCGCGTTTGATGCGATGCCCCGGGTCGAGAACCCACCGGATGCGGTCTATCTCCCATCTCACCGCGACGGTATGGTGATGCTCGACACCGAAACCGCCGGCGACGTTGCCGTTTCGCCGATGCTTTCGATCCCACACTTCTTCTGGATCGTCGAGACCGGGATCGGTGAGGGATACACCGTCGACCGCGTCGATCCACCGGAGGGTGATTCGGTCCACTTCATGGCGACTGTCTGGGACACCGAAACCGAGGTCGTCCTGCCCGTCGACAGTGGGCTCTCGATCGAGATCGAGAAGGACGGCCAGCTCGTCGATTCGCGCACACCGTGGCCGATGATCTCGCAGGGCATGGGCTTTCATTTCGGGGATAACTACGAGCTCGACGGCGACGGCGAGTACACTGCCACCATCTCGACCGGATCGATGGAGGATGTCCGTCTGACCGGCGAGATGGAGGGCCGATTCCAGACCTCGGAAACCGTCACCGTCGAATTCGAGATGGACGCCGAACGCCGACAGCACCTCGTCGATTCCGTCGAACTGTTCGACGAGGACCGATGGGGGAATCGTGAGGCGGTCCCGCCGATGGATCACGGCGATCACGACGACGGCCACGATCACGGAGACGACCATGACGACGATCACAATCATGGAGACGACCATGACGACGGTCACAACCACGACGACGATCACAACCACGACGACGACCACGGCCACGACGACGACCATGGGCACGGTGATCACCATATGCCGTACTCGTCCCTGCCCGAACCGGAACACCTCCTCGGGAACCTGCTCGGCACGCCGACGTTCGACGATGCTGTCTATGCGACGACGCTCGTGGAGGCTGGCTCGCGGTTCGTCGAGGGCGACGATCAGTATCTTGTCGTCTCGCCCCGAACGCCGTACAACCGGTGTGTACTTCCACAAATGTCGGTTTCGGCGACGATCGAACGGGACGGCGAAACGGTCGATCTTGGTAGCCTACAGCCAACACTGGATCACGAACTCGAGTTCCACTACGGGACGCCAGTCGAGGAGTTACAGAATGGAGACGAACTCGTTCTTTCGATCGATTCGGTCACGCAGGCCTCCCGTCATCAGGGCTACGAGACGGCGTTTACCGAAACCGGAGAGGTTCGGATCGAGATCGAGGATCTATAGGGATGAACTGGACACACGGATTCGTCATCGTCGTCGTGTGTTTGTTCGCCACCGCAGGGCTCGCCGGTGCTATCGGAACCTCCGGTGCGAGTGATAGCGTGACGATTCTGGAGGTCGATCCCGGGACGAACGAAGCGCCGCCCGGTGAGACGGTTCATGTTGGCGTGACGATGACAAGCGACGGCGGCTACGGCGACATCGGCGTGGACAACGCATCTGTTGCGATGGAGTACGACTCGGAGGCCCTGACGCTCGAATCAGTCGACCGCGGCCCGTGGATGGAGCAGGGTAACGAGACGGAGATCGCCACCGAGACGACTATCGACGAGGAGGCGGGCTACGCCTGGATCGGTCAGGACCGTGATCCCCACGAAGGCGGCGCAACGGGTCAGGATCGCCTCGTTACGTTTACCTTCACCGTCGACGAGGATGCCGACGAAGGCGAGTACGATCTCGAACTTACCGACGCTTCTTCGTCGCTGACCAACGAGTGGCCACAGCAGGTGTTCCTCCATCACGGAACGCTCGTGGTGGACGAGGATGCGTCAGTAGTTGACGCCGGACCGCCGGAGGGGTACGAGGATAGCGCTGGAGAGGACTCGATGCCCGGCTTCGGGATCGGGATCGCGATGATCGCAGTGGTGCTCGTGGCGGTAGTCCGGAGTCGGTTCGACAGGCGCTAGATATCGTACTTCGACTCGGGGAACTGCACGTATTTTCCGTTGCGATAGCTGAATTTTGTCCGCTTGTATGTGCTCAGTAGTTTCATCGCACTGAAGCCGGAGCGTAGCTCCCAGTCGATCAGTTTCCCCTCGTCGGGTGCGGTCAGATCACTGGCGACGGAGAAGGTCCTGTCCCAGTCGGCCGGCCCGTACTCCTCGACGATATCTGCAAAGGTGACGTTCCGAGTGATTTCATCGCCGATCGCCGCCTTCCACCGGTCATTGTACGCGCTGATGTCGCCGTTAGCTGCCAACTCGCCGGCGATCTTCCCCGTCCGAATGGCGACGTGGTCGCCCCCTTCGTGGAACGCCGACGTCGTCCCCATTGCCCCACCGGCGACGAGGATTCCAGCCCCGGTGGGCGAGTCGATCGGTCGGGTCGACGAGATCGGATACGTTTCCGTCCCGTTCTGTTTGCCTCTGTCCTCGACGACCGGGAAGTCGGTCTCGACGTCGTACTCGTGTTCGAGCAGTCGTCGAAGATACTCCCGTGGGGAGGGTAGCTGCTCGTCGTCCTCGTCGACGAGGACGTAGTCCGTCGGATTCTCGACATCGTCGATACCAAGTCCGATGGGCATAGTCAGCCCGACACGGGCGACCCTACCGTCGTTCGGGAACACCCACGGATAGGCCGTCTCGCCGGGGATGTAGCCCCACCAGAATTTCAATCGTGATTCGTCGAACAGCTCCTCGGGAATCTCCCGGTACTCCTGATAGGCGATGTGGTTCGCATGGGTAGTGCCGAGATAGTCGGTAATCGACTCCTCGGCGGGCATATATCGGTCGAGAACCCGGTTGGTAACCTGTCGCTGTGGCCCATCCGCGAGGATCAGGAAGTCCGCACCGATCTCGTCGCCGTCACGCAGTTCGACCAGATGTCTGGGACCATCCCCACGGTTCGTCTCGACGTCGACGACGCTCACGCCGACCCGATATTCCGCGCCCGCGCTCTCGGCTTCGTCGCGGAGCCAGTCGTCGAATCGGGCGCGGTGGAACGTGAATCCGAAGTTCGGGTACGACGAGTCGATCCCGGTTGTGTCCATCGCGAACTCCTCGGACGGGCCGATGAAATCAGTCCCATCGAGTTGGCGGTGGATCACCTCGTCGGGGATCCGCTCGTACTCGATGTTCATAATGTCAACCCAGTAATCGAGTATACCCGCTGCGTCCGTCGAGTCGGGGCCGAGCCGGTCGCGATCCTCGCGGGGAACTCCTTTTTCGAGGGTAACTGCCTCGGCACCGCGTCTTGCGGCTTCCCAGGCTGCGCTCATCCCGGCGGGACCTCCACCGACGACGGCTACATCATACCGCTCCATACACCGATTGGCCCAGCCCAGCGATATTAATCCCCCGGATATTGACGCTCCCCCACCCTGCGTGAAGGTTTTTCTCCCCGGAGAGCACACGTACCAGTATGGCAACTGACGAGTTCAGCGCCGAGTACGAGCACGTGAGCGTCGAGCGGGAGGGTGCGGTCGGCTATCTCCGGATGGATCGGGCCGACGCGTACAACGCGATGAACGAGATGATGGCCGGGGAGATCAGGGACGCCTCGATCGAGCTGATGGAAACTGACGACGACGTACGCTGTACCGTTCTGACCGGCGCTGGCGAGTGGTTCAACACCGGGGCTGATCTCTCGCAACTGGAGGGTGACGAGTCCGACGGCCGCCGCCTCCGGGATCTCGCGTCCCGAATTCATACTGCTGTTCAGCACATCGCTACCGCGCCCAAACCAGCCGTTGCGGGAGTCAACGGCGTCGCAGCGGGGGCTGGGTTTGGCCTCGCGATGGCGGCCGATCTCGTCGTCGTCAGTGAGGACGCCCGGTTCGAGTTTGCGTACCCTCGTCTTGGCCTCTCCGGCGATGGCGGCATTACACACTTCCTGCCGGAGCTCGTCGGCCATCGTCGCGCCCGCGAAATCGCCCTGCTCGACGAACCGATCGATGCCGAGAAGGCCGTCGAGTTGGGGCTGGCGACAGAGGTCGTCCCCGCGAGCTCGTTTGACGACCGCCTCGATGAACTGGCTTCGGAACTCGCGAACGGTCCGACACGCGCGTTCGGCGCGACAAAACGGCTACTGACGAACAGCCACACCCGATCGCTCGACGACCATCTCGACGCCGAGACCAACACGATTGCACGCCTTGCCGGTACCGATGACTACGCGCGTGGTCACGAGGCGTTTTTCGCGGAGTCCGAGCCGGAGTTTGAGGGGAACTGAGCGGATTCTCGGCTGTCTTCGTGCTCGCGCGCGAACCGCGATCGGTTAGCCAAACATAAACCACCGTAGTTCGTTCCTCCGAACATGACGGATACACCGACTGACGTGCTCGTCCTTCGGAAGGACACACACGGCGTTCCGACAACCGAGTACGCGGACGCACTCCGTGCCCGTCTCCCCGAGAACGACGTGACACTCGCCCGAACGCCCGGTGAAGAACGGGAGTTGATCGAAGACGCCGAGTTCGTCGCCGGGATGGTGCTGGACGAAGCACTGGTCGATCACGCCACCGAGATGAAGGTGTTCGCCTGCGCGTATGCGGGAGTCGGCCACCTCCCACTCGACACATTGCGCGAAAAAGGCGTCACCGTGACCAACGCGTCGGGCGTCCACGGGCCGAACATGGGTGAACACGTGCTCGGGAACATCCTGACGTTCGCCAGACGGTTTCACAGGGGTTTCCGTCAGCAGCAACGGCGTGAGTGGCGTCACTACCAGACCCACGAACTACAGGGTTCGACGGTTACGATCGTCGGCCTCGGGCCGATCGGACAGGCCGCGGCGGAGCGACTGGACGCCTTCGGCGTCGAGACGATCGGCGTCCGGTACACGCCCGAGAAGGGCGGTCCGACTGACGAAGTAATCGGCTTCGGCGGCGACGCGTTCGACGACGCGCTTGCCCGCTCGGACTACGTCGTCCTCGCATGTCCGCTTACCGACGAAACCGAGGGACTGATCGGCCGTGACGAACTGATGACGCTGCCGCCTCACGCCGTCCTCGTTAACGTGGCCCGCGGGAAAGTTGTCGACACGGACGCCCTGGTCTCGGCGCTGCGTAGCAACACGATCCGTGGGGCTGCACTCGACGTCACCGATCCCGAACCACTCCCGGAAGACCACCCGCTCTGGAACCTCGGCAACGTCCAGATCACGCCACACAACGCCGGGCACACGCCCAAGTACTACGAACGCCTCGCAGACATCGTCGCCGAGAACGTCCGCCGGGTCGACGAGACTGGCGAGTACGACGGGCTTCGTAATCAGATCGAACCCTGAGCGGTCGACCGGCCAGAGCCGTAACGAGAGGACGGGCGGCGATGGCGTACTGGACCGCTACTGGACGCTCCGGGATACCCCTGTAACATTATTTACAACGTTACATCTAGCACATTGTGACACGGCTTCTCGGTCCGGGGTTGTCGAACTGTCACCGGTGCAGTATCGATTCCGAACTCGGTCGGGGCGTGACAGCTCGCTGCCCGATCGTATTCGGCTGAAAAACGACGAGAGTGCGCGCGTTACAGGTACCCTTCTTCGAGCAGCAGTTCGCCGTTCAGCACGCTCGCACCGGCTGCTCCGCGGATGGTGTTGTGGGCGAGGCAGTTGTACTGGAGTCCAAATGTGGACTCGCGGAGACCGCCCGCGGCGATGGACATCCCGTCACCAAGGGTTCGGTCCATCCGGGGCTGTGGTCGATCCGGCTCCTCGAAGACGTGGATGAGCTGCTCGGGCGACGAGCGAAGATCGAGCGAGGGGTACTCGCGCATCGCCTCGGCTGCCGCGTCGGGCGTCAGATCGTCTTCGGCCTCGACCCAGACGTTCTCCAGATGTCCGTCGATCGTCGGGATGCGGTTACACGAGGCGGCGACGTCGACGCCATCGTGTGAGAGCGACGCACCGTCGAACTCGCCGAGCAGTTTGCGGGATTCGTTTTCGAGTTTGTCCTCCTCGCTGCCGATGTAGGGGATCGCGTTGTCGATGATCTCCATCGAGGTGACGCCGTCGTAGCCCGCGCCGGAGACGGCCTGCAGGGTCGCCACGTGAACCCGTTCGAGGCCGTACTCGGCGAGCGCGGCGAGCGTGGGAACGAACGTGATCGTCGAGCAGTTCGGGTTCTTGACCATTGCGCCGTCCCAGCCTCGCTCGTCGCGCTGGACTTCGAGAAGGTCGAGGTGGTCGGCGTTCACTTCCGGGATGACGAGCGGGATATCGTTGTCCATCCGGCCGTTCGAGGAGTTCGAGGACATGACGTAGCCCGCCTCACAGAACGCCGGCTCGACCTCCGCACCGACGCTCGACGGGAGCGAGGAGAATAGCAGGTCGACGTCGTCCGGAACGGCGTCGGGGTCGGTTGCAGCAACTGTCGTATCAGCCACCTCGTCCGGGATCGGCGAGTCGACGCGCCACTTCGCAGCGTCGCGATACGCCTTGCCCTCGCTCGATTCGCTCGCGGTGAGGGCCGCGATTTCGAACTCTGGGTGGGGGTCGAGTAGCTGAATAAGTCGCTGTCCGACGGCTCCGGTTGCGCCGAGGATTCCAACGCGTACAGACATATGAGTTGGTCGGATTCGGGCGCTCAAAACGGTTTGGATCCGCGTCTATCAGCCCGCTCGAACGCGATTCAGCGAGAGCGTTGTAACTGCTCGAATACGCTCTGAAACGGTGAAAACCAGTTACGCTGCCTGTCCGGCCTTCTTCCGGGAGATGAATCCGGCGACGCGGTTACGGACGTCTTTGGATTCGATGTTCGTGAGCGTGTCGACGCCCTTTTTGTTGTGCTCGAAGTCCTCCGAGAACGCGTCGGGGTACCGCTCCAGTAGTATGTGACCCGTCTTCTTGACGTATCCAGGTTTGATTGGCATATCTGATCTCTTGTCCACTCGGTGCCTAAAAGGGTTCGATTCCGCTCCCGCAGGCGTCGATTTCAATCGGCGTCGCGCCACTCCACCAGCGCCGAGAGTCGGTCGAACGCGGCCCGCTCTGACGGGCCGCCACAGGTCTCGACGACGTCCTCAAAGTACGACAATCGGTCGACCAGCGTCGCGGTATCGTAGGCATCGACGTCGAGTCGGGACGCGGCGACTGTCGCCTCGATGACCGCGTAGTAGCCCCGGTTCGTGGTATGGGGTCGAGCATCGACGACCGTACAGTCGACCGGGTGGAGCGCCCACTCCTCTTTCTGCGTACCTCCCTCGTTCTCGACGCCAAGCGATTCGACAGCAACCTCAGCCCACGCGTCGGCTTCATCCAGAACTGGTTTCGCGCGCTCCTCGATGGACAGGGCTGCCTCCACGAACAGTTCAGGATCCGGCGTAAACTGGACGTAGCCACGACCGGTCCGCCGGAAGTTCCGCCAGGTCCGGGTTCGGCCGAACGTCGTCGCCGTGACCGGATCGCCCGCGTGAAGCCCGAGCGCCGCGAGGTTCCACAGGTCGTTCGGCCCGAGGGTCGTGACGAGCGACTCGGTGACGCCGACGAGGTCGACCGGCCACCCGTCGGTTGCGGTACTCCCGGAGCGATCCTCCCCACTCACAGCTCGATCCCGTCCCGTTCGAGCGCGATGTAGAGTCCTCCGGCCGTCAGGTCGGCCGTCGTTCCGGGGTTGATCCCGGATCGCAACAGCGATTCCGAGAACGCTTCGACCAGCTCTGGGCCACCCTCACGTGCCTCCTGAGCCCGAACCATCACGCTTCGAGCGGTACCTTTCCCGTGTTTCTTTGCGACGTGCTGGTCCGGCTCTCGCGAGAGCAGGTACAGAAACGTCGCCGCAGCGCGGTCCGGGACCGATCCCTTGCGCCTGACAATCTCGTCGGCCGCCTCGAAGGTCCGCTCGAAGCCCGTTGCCCACTCGCGGGCCACGCCGTCGTGGTCGGCGCTCTCTTCCATCAGTTCGCCGAGCGTCACGCCGCGCTCTCTGACAGCCGGCACCGCATCGCTCCCCCGGCGGACGTCGAGGTCATCGAGTTCCTCCGGCGGTTCGCCCGCCCTGACATCGACGTGGTCGAACGCCCGGTAGAACGCTGTGGCGTCCTCGACCGTCGTCTCTTCGACTACCGCCCGGACGCCCGCTCGCGTCAGGTCGTGTTCGACCGTCGCTCGCACCAGCGGAATCAGTACCAGCAACGCGCCAAACTGGGTGTTGCCGCCCGACTGGTCGGCCATCCCCTCGATCGCGCGCTCGAACGCCTCGCCGATACCGACGTCCGAATCGAGGGCCATCCGTAACCCGTTCTGTGCACCCACAGCACCAGCAAGGAAGTGTTCGAATCGCAGCCCCGGCAGGTCGTGCTGGCGGTCGACATTGCCCGGTTTGGGC
Source organism: Natranaeroarchaeum aerophilus (assembly GCF_023638055.1). Classification (NCBI taxonomy): domain Archaea; kingdom Methanobacteriati; phylum Methanobacteriota; class Halobacteria; order Halobacteriales; family Natronoarchaeaceae; genus Natranaeroarchaeum; species Natranaeroarchaeum aerophilus. Next base: position 121,122 of record NZ_JAKRVY010000004.1, read on the forward strand.
GTCCCGGCGACCTCCAGCAGGAGCGCGAGTTCGGCGTTCTGGGCGGGCGTTCGCATACCTGTACGTGGTCGCTTCGGCTACTTATATGATGGCGGAGTTGCAGTCCGAGACCCGGTCAACGCTCGTGTTCGCGTTCGCGCTCGTTCGGAGCGGACGGTTCGGCGTCGACATCCGGCTCCTCCGACGCGTCGAACTCGAGTTCCGCGCCATCGTCGAGAAACGCCTCCAGACGGCGCTCGAATGTCGCTTCGTTGATCTCGCCGTCGAGATACTGCGCCCTGAGTTCGTCGACCGTGTCGCCCTCGTCGTCCACTGGATGATCGACATCGTCGCCCATGACCCACCACGCGACCACGAGAAACGGGACGGCAAAGACGGCGAGTCCGAGCGTCCCGGCGAGGTGTCCGGCGATTACGCTTCCCGTCTCGACGCCGATGGCGATCGCGGCGAACACGACCCCGAGCGCCATCGATGCGGCCGTCATAACGGCCAGCAGTCCGAGCAGGACGACCACGACGGTCGCCCACGCCGGAAGATCCTCGAACCAGTCGGGTGGCGCCATACGCTAGCATCCCCGTGATACCGCTTGAACCTTGGCCCGGAACCTCACCTGTCGAACCACTCGTCGGTCGCCGAGCGAACGCGCCGGAGCACCGTGGGGTCATCACTGGGTCGACCGACGCTAACTGCGTCGGCACCGTAGTCGAGATACTCGTGGGCCGAAGTCCGATCACGGACCTCGTTGTTTGCGATCACGAACAGATCAGTTGCCTCGGCGACCCTTTCGACTATCGGCTCGGAATCCATCGCGTCGACGTGTACGAACGATCCGCCAGCAGTCTCGATAGCCCTGGCCGTCTCGACGAGGTCGACGCCCTCGACTTCGGCCCGGACTTTGACGCCGACGGTCGCTCCCACATCGGTCGCCGCGGTCACGTACTCGGCGAGCCGGTCGGTGTTGGCCAGCAGGGTCTCGCCGCAGCCGACCGCACACAGTTCGTCCTGTCGGCAGTGCGCGTTGATCTCCAGCAGGGCGTCGTGACGAACACAGATCTTTGCTGCCTCCCGCAACGGTTCGACGCTCGTCGTCCGGACGTTCCAGCCGGGCTGGATCAGCTCGTCGGACAGCGCCCGTAGCTCTCCATCCATGAACTCGTGGGGGTCCGCTGGCAGGAACTCCTCCCGGTCGCGCTCAGTCAGGGCCCGTGCGGCCTCCCGGCTGGCGTCGTCGAGTGCGATCCCGCCGAGAAACGCCGCTCCGGCGTACTCGGCACCGCCGGTGGCCCAGTCGGCGTCTGCTCGCCCGCTCAGGCTGGCCAGAGCAACCCTCGGTGTGAACACCTCCTATCGGACCTCCACAAGTGCGCGTTCGACGGCTTCCGTTACGCGGGCGGCGTCCGAGCGCTCGTCGATCCGGATATCCGTCTCGACAGTGGGCTTCTCGAACTCGGTGTCGTCGCCCTCGTCGACGACGAACGCGTCGGCGAACGGGAACGCGGTTTCAAGCCCTGCGGAACCGGGCTCCGCCCCGACCGCCTGCATGAGCTTTGCGGCGGGTCCGGAGAACGCTTCGCTCCCGATAAACGGCGAGACGACCACGACGTTCGTCGCCCAGAGTGCGTCTCCGATCCCCGGAACCGAAAGCATCGGCCCGATACTCGTGACGGGGTTCGACGGGCCGATCACCACATCGTCTTCGAGCGCCTCCAGTACGCCGGGTGCGGGTTCGGCGTCCGAGGAGCCACGGAACTCGACGCTATCGACCGCAGGCTCGCCGTCCCTGCCGACCCAGAACTCCTGGAAGTGCATCAGGCCGTCCGGCGTGTGTAGCAGGCTTGCCACGGGATCGTCGCTCATCGGGAGGATGTCGATCTCGATCCCGAAGCCAGCCGCCAGCTGCGCGGTCACCTCCGAGAGCGTCTTGCCCTGATCGAGAAGACTCGTCCGTGTGATGTGAACCGCCCGGTCCCGGTCGCCGATCTCCATGAACTCCGCAGCACCCGAAAATCGACGCCAGTTCGCCAGTTCACGTCCCGCAGTCTGTTGTGCTTCCGAAAGATACACCGGCTCGTCGTCGATCCCCATCGCGTCGCCGAGGTCGTGTAACGCGGTGTGGGTTCCTGTGGTGTCGTTTTTGATTCCCCACCATCGCTCGCGGTCGAGGATGCCACCACCCTGAAACAGGAGCGTGTCGATATCCGGACAGACGAACAGTCCGCCGAGCTCGACGTCGTCGCCGGTGTTCGCAATCACTGTCGTTTCGTCGGGAGAGAACGAGGCGGCGGCACCGTCCAGTAGCTTCGGCGTCCCGGTGCCACCCGAGAGGAACGTGACCATACCACCCATACAGACTGGGGGGATAATAGTAGTGACGAGAGCGGAGAACCGGTACAGACGGACACGGACTCCTGTACTGGTGACTACCGGTCGTCGACCCAGTCGGTAAAGCTCCCGTCGATCAGCGAGTCGCGCTGGCGCTCGATGTATCTGCGTTGCATTCCGTGGACGGCGGCCTCAAAGTCGTCACCGTCGTCGAGGCGATCCGCGACCTGTTGTCGCTTCCAGTCTGCTGGCGTGATTCCGTGTCTGGCGCGCTGTCTGAGCGGCCAGAGATACGTCTCGACCTGTTCCTCGGTGAGTCCCCGACCCCGAAGCCCTTCTGCCGCGTGTTCCAGCAGGTCAGCGTACAGAGCCTTCGTCTCAGTCGTGTGCTCGCCGCCGTTGGTGATCCACTGCAACTCGGCGTCTAGACCGTTCTGCATCGCGGCGTAGAAGTTGTCGCGGGCGACCTCCCAGTCCAGTTCGGCGACCGGGTGTTCGACCTGTGGGAGACTCTCCAGTAGCCCCGCGAAGGCAGCGAGAAACGCTACAGAGTCCCTGACCGTCGGCTGTGCTGCAATCGGGCGAAACTCGATTCGGGCGTTTGCCTCCGATCGGGTCGGCCCGCCGAAGACTGGCCGAACCCATCGCCAATAGGTTCCGTGTTTGCGCCGGAAGTGGGCAAATTCGTCGTCGAAGCGGTTCCCTGTCTCGACCGGCATTGGGACGATCGTCTCGTCGGTCGCAATCCGTTCGACGGCCTGTGAGACGGAGTCGAGATCTCGCGGAAACCGTACCTTGCCTTCTCGCCGGGGCGTCTCGGGGGGGTTGAGTACGGATTCGAAGACGGCGATCCGGTTCTCCATCCAGCCGTCATCGAGGATTTCCTCGGCGGTCGCGTCCTCGTCGTACAGGTCCGGCGGGAAAAACGGGGAGTTGACGCCCAGTGCGAGCAGTGGCCCGGCGATCCGGATGGCGTACCGGAAGTACTCGGGGAGATCGATAGCCTGTGGCACCTGATAGTGGGGCTGAATGGACGTAATGAGGCTCTCGGGCATCACCGTGTCGGCCGACAGCGAGACGTTCGGGGCCTCGATCCGCATTCCGGCGTCGGTGGTCCCCTCCGCGTTGGCCATTGCGTGGTACCGGCCGGCATCGCTCATGTTCGTCGCGATCCGGATCCCGTTGTCGTCGACGCTGTCCGTGAGATACTCCCTCGCCGACTCGCCCTCCGGCGGGATCGTCCAGATCCCGTCGCTGACGAGGTCGATTCCTTCCGGCCGGGTACAGTCGAGAGCGGCAGCGAGTCGCCCCCTGATCTCGGACTCCTGTGCGTTGAGGCCGTGGGCGTTGAGCGGCTGTGGGCTCGTGGTCATCTCCGCGTTGTGCAGCCCGAGTTCCTTCTCGAAGCCGACCAGCGAGAGCAGGCGGCGCGGGACTCGACGAAGCGTCCCGACCGCGTCGTCGACGCCAGCCCACGGATCGCTATCCGGGCGCGCGACGGCGTAGAACTCGTACTCGAAGCCGACGATGGCCTGTGAGTTGTCGAACGTCCCCTCCCTGAGTTCCTCTTTGATGACCTCGGTGTCGGTTTCGACCGCCGCCTGAAACTCCTCGGCGTCGACCGACAGTAGCTCCGCCACGTTCGTGGCGAGTTGGGCCTCCGGCATACCCCTCCCTGCAACGGCGACACTCTTGAAACCCGCGGCTGAGACCGGTCCGGGTCGTTTATAAAACGGCCGGGCGTACCGGCGGGCGATGGAGTTCAGGGAGTTCGCTGCGTATGCCGACCGGATCGAGGACGAGCCTGCGGATCTCGAAACTGTCTTGCTGGTAACGGAGCTGCTATCCGACGGCCACGGCGATCTCCCGATTATCGCCCGGTTCGCCCAGGGCCGGATCTTCCCTGCCTGGGACTCGACGACGCTCGATATCGGGCCGAACTACCTCTACGAGGCGATCGCCCGCGCTGCCGGGCAGAACGTCACCGCAGCGGACGTCGAATCCGAACTGGCCGAGGTCGGCGAGATCGGCGCGGTCGCGGCGAGCTACGAGTTCGGCGGTCAGCGCGGCCTCGCCGCGTTTGGTGCGGGTGGCAGCGATGATGCCCTGACCGTCGGCGAAGTGTTCGACGAACTCGATACCCTCGCCGCGATCTCGGGCGACGGGAGTCAGGGCACGAAGATCGACCTCCTGTTTGGCCTCCTGAACCGCTGTGAGCCGATCGAGGCGCGCTATCTCGCCCGACTCGTCCTCTCGGAGATGCGCATCGGCGTCGGCGAAGGGACTGTGAGAGACGCTATCGCCGAGGCGTTCGCAGTGCCCGTCGCAGACGTCGAGCGAGCGTTGCAGGTCTCGAACGACTACGGGCTGGTCGCCAGAACCGCACGCGAGGGGGGAACCGATGGGCTCGCCGACATCACGCTGGAGATCGGCCGCCCAGTACAGGCGATGCTCGCGCAGGCTGGATCGGTGACTGACGCTCTGGAGGAGTGGGACGAAGCCGCCATCGAGTGGAAGTACGACGGTGCCCGCGTCCAGTTGCACCATGATCCGGACGGGATCGAGCGCGACGGGGGAGATACCACAACGGAAACCACTCGCGTATTCTCGCGGAACATGGAAGACGTCACCGCCGCGTTGCCCGAGGTCGTCGAGTTCGCCCAGGAGCGCTTCGACGTGCCGGTGATCCTCGACGGCGAGGTCGTCGCCGTGAATGACGATGGCGATCCCCGCCCATTCCAGCAGGTCCTGCGACGATTCCGCCGCAAGCACGACATCGAGGCCGCCCGCGAGGACGTCACGGTTCGGCCCTCGTTCTTCGACTGTCTCCACGCCGACGGCGAGGACCTGCTCGAGGACCCGCTCAGGCGGCGTCACGACCGACTGGCGAACCTCCTCGCCGACGGCCCCCAGCGCTCGACGCTCCGGATCAGCGACGACCCCGAGGAGATCGAGTCGATCGACGCGGAGGCCCTGGCGGCCGGACACGAGGGGATCATGCTCAAGGATCCCGACTCGACGTACTCGCCGGGCCGCCGGGGAAAGAACTGGCTCAAGCGCAAGCCCGACGTCGAGACGCTCGATCTCGTCGTCACCGGCGCGGAGTGGGGTGAAGGCCGCCGGGCGACGTTTCTCGGGACCTTCCTGCTGTCCGCGCGAACTGACGACGGCTCCTACGAAACGCTCGGGAAGGTCGCGACGGGGATCACCGACGAGACGCTGGCGGAGTTGACCGACCTGCTCGAACCACATATTCGAAGCGAGGACGGCCAGAGCGTCGATATCGAGCCCGCCGTCGTCTTCGAGGTGGGCTACGAGGAGATACAGTCCTCGCCGACGTACTCGTCCGGCTACGCGCTTCGGTTCCCCCGATTCATCGGTGTCAGGGAGGATATCGACGTGGACGACGCGGACAGTCTGGAACGGGTCGAGAGGTTAGCCAAGCAAGCGTGAGCGTCGACGGGACAGGCGAAGGTGGGTTTCCGATACAGGGTAAGAAAGGTTCTACTGGAAATACTCAAGCGAGATCACGTTTCAGAAGTCATGGTGAATAGAGCGGACCTGTGCAGCAGGCGGGATAAGTCCCCGGAGGGTGTCTGTTCCGGGAGGCAACTGCGGGCAAAGTGAACAGTCGGTCAAACCTGGCGGTTACTCCAGGCGCTCACTCCTCTGGATCGTACTGAAATATGTCCTCGATTTGGCACTCGAAGTAGTCGGCCAACTCGAATGCGAGTTCGAGACTGGGATCATACCGGCCACGTTCGATAGCGTTGATTGTCTGTCGTGAAACCTCGACCTCATCAGCTAGTTCCGCCTGTGTGACGTCAGATTTCGCTCGCCAGACTTTGAGATCGTTATCCATGATTTACATAATTCGTGTATAGTACAAATAAGCGAGTCCGAAGGCGATCCACGGGATTGCCAGCAGCCATGTTAGCGGCTCTAGAATAGGGGTCGTGATTTCAGTATTAGACTCAACCTGAGACCAGACAGCAACGGCCCAGTAGAACACCCACATAGAAACGGCACCGCCCCGGAGTGCAATCTGGTGGTACCGCTCGTCGTAGTCCCCGCGACGTTCTGAGAGTCGGTAGCCCCAGACGCCGCCGAGGGTCGCCGCAAATCCACCGACCATCGCGATGAAGGCGCTAATTGGCCCCTCACCAATTGTGTCGGCACCGACAGTCAGCGCCAGGACGCCCAGCACCATGATGGCAATCACTGCTTTCGACTGATAGTTACTGGTCATCTGTACGTAAAGCTTGCTTTCCAATATGTAATAAGTGTTTTGCAATTAATCGTGTATCGTTGATAACATCCCCGTAGCGTATCGTCTGAGTTCAGATCGCGGGCCCACTACATCGCCGTCGATACCTCCATCGTGAAGCTTTCCGGATTGCTGGTCTACTGAATACACTGTCCACACTGTGCTGGTCCGACTCCGATGGCGAGGGCACTCAACGGCGCGACTGTACACGGAAAGGGAGTCGATCCCGCGATATTCGTCGTACTCAACAACGATACATCCCCGAATCGTGAGTGTCGTGTATACGCTCTGTATTCAGCACGGAGATGTATCAATCCTCAAGTATTTGAACAGATCCGGCACTTGAAACTCTTTGTCACATCACTACAAAATTTGAACTGTTATACTACTACTTTCGAACTATACACTTCAGTTTTCGAAGTGAGCGTCCCGTCCCACATCCGTTCTAAGCCGAACGCTTAACGAGACGCTCGCGGAGCTGACCGACCTGCTCGAACCACATATCCGAAGCGAGGACGGTCAGCGCGTCGATATCGAGCCCGCTGTCGTCTTCGAGGTTGGCTACGAAGAGATCCAGTCCTCCCCGACCTATTCGTCGGGCTACGCGCTTCGCTTCCCCAGATTCGTCGGCGTGAGAGAGGACCTGGACGTCGAGGACGCTGACACCCTGGAGCGGGTCGAACGGCTGGCCGAGCAGGGGTGAGTATCGACGGGAGTGAAACAGTCTCCCTGAAATCATCAGCTATCGCCTGTACTGATGGGAGAACAACAGCTCACTCGTTGCGCAGATAGTTCGTGAGTCCCATGCCAGGTTGTATGACTGCCGCGACGGCGATACAGAGGACCGTGAGTCCGATAACAGTGCGGAGTGCCGTTCGAAATACAGGGGACAACCACACCCCGATTCGGCCACGTAGGCCCAGTGGTCCGAACCAGTCGTAAGATAGCGAGCCTACCGGGGGCGTCACCAGAACCGCATAGATTACCGATATCAGGACGATGGCACTGATTCCCCAGCCGATGAGATGGTACACCAGGAGCGACTCCGAGTCCGTTGCGTTGGCCTCCTCGGACGTGTCAGGATCGGGTGTCATCGGTCGGGTGGACTAGTTTGGGGGGCGGCCGCCGGCTGTGGTCGGCTCGTCAGAAGACGCTTCCTTGAAATACACAAACATCGCTCCCAGGAGGACGACGAGCGAACAGATGATATCGCCCGATGACGTGATATACGTGGGCAGCGCGACCGAGAGGACTCCGTTGATACCGATCGAAAGGACAAGCACTGCTACTCCCACGGATCCGTATTTCTGTGGCAGTGCTTCGGTCACAGGCGACCTGCGCGTCCGCTCACCTTGCTCGTTGACGAGCTCGATGAAACTAAATCCGTCAGGCATGATATTCGCCTCCCATTCGCGTGGCCGACGACGAACAGTGTAGATACCGGTGAGCGCCACTGCAGGCAGAAACAGTCCTACGAGCAGTCCGGGTATGGCGAATCCAGCTTCTCCAGTAAACGGAACGACGACCGGATTCGACACACTGACATCCCGCAGTAGCAGGCGATAGAGCGGACCGGGTGTCACGGCGACGAAAGCGCCTGGCGCTATGAGGTTTCCAACAGGAGAGCCAATTGCCAGCAGGTACAGCACTACGAAGTAGACGCTCGTGATGGTCGCTGCGACAAGCGTCGATCGCAATGCGATTGTGGTTGCATCCCCGGTGACAACGAATGGCGTGGCCACAATCGAGAGGAGCCAGATACTGAACCCCAGGCCGTACGCGGCCCGATGCGTGCGTGTAGAGCGGGGTGTAAAATATCGGAGCCCGTCCGTAATCGACTGGGTTCGATTGATTCCACTCACCATCTGGATGCACGGAAGTCGTTTTCAACAAGTTATTAGTATTGTGTTTCGGCTTTGACATCCCCGCGACCCTGACAGGCGGGCCTTGCTCCCCGAAATCATCTGTAGCAGGGCTGGGCAAATTCTGGCTACTCGAGACACTCATACTCAATACTATAAAATCTGAAGTTAATAGATACAGCTACTGTAGTGTGATACTACAGTTTTCGAAGTTAGAAACTAGCCATTCTGGCTCGCATCCGCGCGAAGCCGAACGCTTAACGAAACCCTCGCCCATCGTGTAACCATGACCGTCACATACCGCGACCTCACCATCGACTGGCTCGGCTACGCGACCGTTCGGATCGAACACGAGGACACCGTGGTCTACCTTGATCCCGGCCGATACGGCGTCCTGACCGGCGAGTGGACGCCAGATGGTCGGGATGTCGGCCACCCACCGGCACAGGACTACGACGCCCAGGACGGCGATCTCGTCTGTATCACGCACGATCATCACTACGACTCGGATGGCGTTCGCCGGGTCGCGAGCGAGGACGCCACGGTCGTCGCCTACGACGCCGTCTACGCCCCGGGGATCGACCGAGATGTCGAGCGACTGGAGGACCTGCCCTACGACCTCGTGAAAGTCGACGACGAGACCGACGAACTGATCGAGGACGTCATCGTCCGGACGCTCCCGGCGTACAACAGGCCGGACGGGCCGAACGTCGACGCGAACGGCGAGCCGATCCACCCCGAAGGGATCGGCGTGGGCTATCATCTCACGTTCGGTGATACCACCGTCTTCTGGCCGGGCGATTCGGACGTGCTGGACGGTCACGAACAGCTCGATGTCGACGTCTTCCTGCCCTCGATCAGTAAGAACTACACGATGAATCGGCATGACGCCGCCGACCTCGCCGAAGCACTCGACCCGGACCTTACGCTGCCGATCCATTACAACACGTTCGAGGCGCTGGAGGCGGATTCGGATGCGTTCGCGGTCGACGTGGCCCGACGGGGCGTCCCCGTGGCGCTGGACGAGTCCTGAAGAACTAGATGATCCCCATCTCTTCGAGCCGAACCGGCAGGTAGGTATCGGTCACGAAGTCAAGGCCCCGGGAGGCAAGCGCCTGCTGTTCGGACTTCTTGCCGATATCGAGCTGAATCTCGATCTGTTCTTTCCAGTAGTCGGTCTGGAACCGGGGATCCTCGAGTTCGCTCTCCAGGGCGTTGATATCCGAATCCGAGAGCGGATCGGTCGGAAGGTCGTACTCGACGATATCCTCGGGGCGGAGGCCGATGAACTGTGCTTCGGGCGTCGCGAGATACTCCGAGAGGTGGGCAGATTTGATCGAGCCGTACGCCACCGAGCCGTAGATTCGGTAGGACCACGGGTCGGCGTCAGTGAACACGGTCACCGGTAGGCCGAGTTCGTCGTGGAACCGCTTCATCAGTCGGCGGGTCGCCCGCGCGGGCTGGCCGCCCAGATGGACAACGATCGCGTTGTACTCATCGTCGAAGCCGTTCTCAACCAGCCGGTCGCGCATACCGCCGGTCTCGACGGAGAGCACGAAGTCGGCATCACATTCGAGAAACTCGATCGTGTCGGGGTTGTTCGGGATCTGGTAGCCGCCCTGCCCGACGTCTTTCTGGCAGTGGATATCCCGATCGCCGCGTCGGGTCTGCTCGCGGAGGAGCAGCGGCCCCATCACCTTCGCGCCCGACTCCTCGGGGCGCATGTGGAAGTCCTCACGGCGGACATCCGAGACGATTTCGAGGTCCTCGATGAGCTGGTTGGACTCGTCCTGCGTCGAGAACTGGGCTTCCTCGGAGTCCCACGACTCCGAGAGATAGTACAGCTCACGCAGGGTTGAGGAGCGATCCTCCTCGAGCTGGTTGTCGAGAAACTCGATGGTGTAGGCCGCCTTGAGCAGTTTGCGCGCGCCGCGGATGCTGTTTGCCGAGCGCGTGCTTTCGCGATCGCCGTACACCCAGACGTCCGAATCCTCGTCGTACTCGATGTTCGTTTTCGTCCGGGTCGGCAGCGTCATCTCCGGGATCTCCCCGCGGTCGAACTGGTCGTAAAAGTCCGCTGCGAGGTCGATCAGCTTCTTCTGGGCTTCCGTGTTGGTATCTGAACTCATTGGTCGTTCACCGTCAGTTTCACGTCTTCGACACCCTCTACCGTCACGTCGAACGTCGCCTCGCTATCGATATCATACGAGAGCGTGGCCTCCTCTCCACTGTCGACCGTCGGCGACCACTTGACGAACCACTCGCCGTCCATCTCGACGACTGTCGCGTCCTCGGGAAGGTCGGTGGGCTCGGCCGTGACGATATCGGTCAGTTCGATCGACTCGTTCGTGGTCGTGTTGTTCTCTACGATCAGGTTTACCGTGCTCGCGTCGCCGTTCTCCTCGACCGCCCGGTCGACGAGCACGTTGTTCATGATCCGCGCGAGTGCGTCGTCGAAGTTTGGCTTCGACTGCCCCGTCACTTCCGAGACCTTTTCGGCCATTTCGGGCAGAATATCTGCGAGGACGTCCTGTTTCTTCTGGCGTTTCTGCATCGACTGGCGCTTCTTGAGGTAGCTTTTGAGCTCACGGGCCGCCTCGCGGATCGCCAGTTCGATCTCGTCTTCGATCTCCGGGACGTTCGCGATGGCGTCCTTGGATTCGCTCGTGAAGGGGACGTTCGTCGAGGCGACGTGAATCATGATCACGACTGGCCCGTTCGGGACGCCGCTACCGCCGGGCTGATCGAGGTTGTAGTTCCGCCAGCCGATTCCCTTGATCACGTCAGTGGTCGCACAGGCTCCGCGCTGGTACACCAGCGGCACGCGGTTGGCAAAGCGCAGGACCTCCGCGGATCCCTCAGCGGGCAGGTCACCGCCGTAGGCGATCCCCGCCTCGACAATAAAGGGGTCACCGCCGTGGACATCCGCATCTCGCGTCGACGCCGCGTAGAAATCGGCGTCGTACTCCTTGCGAAGCCCCGCCTCGACCAGCGTGTCGCTGATCGGCGACAGGCAGTTCGTCGGCGGTGACATGATCGACGTCTCGCGCATGGCTTCCAGCAACTCGCTGGCCGTGTCGCGGCTGTCCGCAATCGTTGAGACCTTCGGCGGATCGTCGGGCACAGTCTTCATCCGCTCCCAGACCGCTTCCAGCACGTTCTCACGGGCCGTCTCACCGAAGGTCACGTCGCCGTGTTCTTCGAGCATATCCGCCGAGCGGTCGACGTACTCCCGTAGCCCGTCGTGGGTCGTTCGGTCCCTGCTGTCGTCACTATCAGCGAACTTCGCGGCCAACCGATCCGCGATCCCTTCGACAGCGGCATCGTCTTTCCGGGTGCTCGTCGCGTCATCCACGATGCCGTAGAGGTCGGCTGCACGCCGTCCAGGTTCTTCGCGGCCCCCGTCCTCGGCTTCCTCGTCCGTCTCGCTCGGGAGCAGTCCCTCGGTCACTGTTATCCAGACTGCCGCGACGACGTTCTCGCGAACCGTCTCCCCGAGCGTCGTGTCGTACTGGTGGCCGATCTCATTCGCTGCTTCACGGACCGCAGCGACGACGTCGTGGTGGGCGATGGTCCCTCCGTCCGCGAGTTCGTTCTCGACGGCCTCGCCGAACGCCTCGGTCGCCTCGGGGCTCTTGCCGTTGGTCGCCTCGATGACCGCCTCGGCGACCCCTGCCTCGTGTGCCCCCGGCGAACTCCACGTCATCTCGCGGCCATAATGTCGGTCACGGAACGCGTCGATGACACTGTCTGCGGTCTTCTTGCCCACGCGCGTAAACTCGTTCTGGAGGAAGCCCGAGACCGAATGGGAGTCGGTCGCGTCGAGCATCTTCAGCACGGTTCCGAGTTCGACGCCGTGTGGGTGTGGGCGTATCTCCTCGGTTTCGGCGGGCAACTCGGCCTCCTCGGCGCGCTCGAACTTGAAATGTTCCTGTGGCTCTTTCAACTCGACACGGGCGTGCGGGTTGACGACCGCGGTGTGTTTGATGTAATCGTGGAGCTGCGAGCGCGCCCGCATGTTCGCCTCCATCTCGATTTCGATACGGGTGCCGTGCGTGCGATCCCACGAGGTGGTCTCCTCTGAGCGGATCTCCGGCTCGTTGGTGTCCGTGTCGATCACGAGCTCGAAGTACTCGGCCTCGGACGAACCTTTCGTCCGGCTCGTGATCTTGGCCGGTTTGCCACTGGTAAGCTGGGAGTAGAGCACGGCCGCAGAGATACCGATCCCCTGCTGGCCGCGGCTGTTCTTGACGCTGAGGGCGCCCTCGTTGGCCACGACGAAGTTCTCGTCTGTGCCAGTTGCACCGGGAACCGAGATGTCGTATACGTACTCCGGCGGCTCGGTCTCCTCGACGCTCTTGACTGGTAGGAGACACATATCGGACTCCGTGAATCCCTGCAGATTTCCGATCGTCTCCCAGAGCTGTTCGAGCTGTTGAGTCGGCCTGCCATCCTCGTCGAGCAAGCCCTTCTCTTTCAGGTTGTAGACGTACCGGGGCGTATCGACGTCGTCGCCCGCAAGCGCGTCCTCGATGATCGCCTGATACTCGGCCGCATGCTCGAAGTTCGAGCCGATCCCAGCACCTGCGAGCAGTCCAGGAATCGTGTCCGGGACCGTTTCGTAGCCCGTCTCGTCGGCGCGCACGTCGTCGAGTAGAGCGGTCGGGATCCGCTTGTATCCCTGCTTGCCCGGTCGGCGTTTCTCGGAGAACACGTCCGAGAGGTTGACGTCCTCGCCGTACACCTTGGTCCGGTATGCCGTCGCGGGATTGTCGGCATAGCCGCCGTGACCTTCCAGTTCCTCGGTGCTCGCGAGCACGCCATGCATGTTCCAGAGCACCGAGAGCTGTCGTGCGAGCGTCTCGCTGGTCGTCGTGTGTGAGAGCTCGTTGGCCGGATGCGCCTCGGAGCCATCGCCCTGATACAGCGCTGCGATAAACCGCTGCTGAAGCGCTGGATCGATCTCGAACACGAAGCCCGGAACCTGCTTTTCGGTCGCGCCGGAACCACACGCCGCTTCCAGAAACATCGCGAGCGGCGAGCCAAAGGCCTTCACTCGGGTCGAATTTCGCTCGCGCTGGACAGTCGTCGACGAGCCCGTGATGCCGGCAACCGCCGATTCGGTCGCCTCGATCAGCCCATCCTCGTGTGAGCCAAACGTGAACCCGACCTGTCGGTCACCGACGTGTCCTTCGGAAACGTAGTACGCCAGCAGTTCGACAAGGGCGTCATCGACCGCTAGCGTGACCGGCATCGTCGACTCTTCCCCACCGACCTGATACGTTTTCAGCTCGCAGTCGGCCGCCTTCTCCTCCCAGCCGAGTTCGAGCACGGTCTCCGCGGGCAGGTAGCCGTCCTCGATATAGTTTTGCTCGACGCTGTCCCGGAGGATCTCGACGCCGTCGTGAGTGTAGTAGTAGCGTTTCCGGTCGCTGTCTTCGGAGGGTTTCTTTCTGATCGTCTCCTCCGAGCGAAGTTCCGCGATCGTCTCCCGGTCGAAGCCGTAGACATACACTCGGCGGCCCTCCAGTTGTTCGGGCGAGAGGTGTTCGAGAACGTTGACCGAGTCCACTCGTTCGTCGGGTCCTGGAAGACGTCGTGGCGTCAGAAGCGAGTCGCCGGCCTCGATTTCGCCTGCTGCAAGCTCTTTTGTCTCGCCGTCTTTCGTCACCGAAAACAGGCTGTGATCGCCCGTCACCTCGACAGTTCGGCCCTTTTCGGTCGTGATTTCGTAGGTCCGGGCATCGGTCTCGTGCCGGATCGCGTGGGTGACTGGCTCCCACGTCATCTCGTGGGTCTCTCGGTTGAACGCGGGCGCTTTGACGTCATCCGGGATCATTGCAGTTTCGGCCCCATCGTCCCCGAGGTAGCTATCACAGAGCTCGCCGATCGGGACAAACTCGACCTCGCCATCACGTTTGACGAGCAGGCACTGACCACGTGTCAGGGACTGCTCTCGCTTGTGGAACCGGCTGCCGTACAGCAGCTTCCCGAAGACTTTCGGGAGCTGTTCTTTGGTAATACCGGGCCCGTTGTCCTCGACGATCAGCGTGTAGTAGTCACCGGCTTCCTGAATTTCGACGTAGATGTCGGGGAGAATTCCAGCTTCCTCGGCGGCGTCGAGCGAGTTGTCGACCGCCTCCTTGACAGCGGTAACGAGCCCGCGAGCGCCGCTGTCGAAGCCGAGCATGTGCTTGTTCTTCTCGAAGAACTCGGCAATCGAGATTGCCCGCTGGCTTTCGGCCAGCTCCTCGGCGATGCCCTCGTCCTCGCCGAGCGTCTGTTGAAACGAAGTCATTACGGGACGGTTAGCAGTGGGGACAATAAAACCCATTCGTTGGCGGAGTGAAAGTGAAACTGTCCGGGCCGGTTCGCTCGCCCGAATTCAGTTTGGGCCAGAAGGTAACCCCATCATAAATGGGTTGTGGCCGAGCGCGCTCGCGCGCGTACGTGAACTTTATCACCCCCGAAAGACTAGACGGTAACAGATTTTAATGTCCGAGGAAACGGAGTACGGCGCTGGACAGATACAGGTCCTCGAAGGACTCCAGGCTGTCCAAAAGCGCCCTGCGATGTATATCGGTTCTACAGACTCTCGGGGGTTGCACCATCTCGTCTACGAGGTGGTCGACAACTCCATCGATGAGGCACTGGCCGGGCACTGTGATTCGATCACGGTGACGATCCACGACGATGACTCGGTCTCGATCAGCGACGACGGGCGCGGAATCCCCGTCGATACCCACGAGAAACACGACCGACCCGCTCTGGAGGTCATCATGACCGTCCTCCACGCCGGTGGGAAGTTCGACAACAAGTCCTACCAGGTCTCGGGTGGACTCCACGGCGTCGGCGTCAGCGTCGTCAACGCGCTCTCGAAATGGCTCGAAGTCGAGGTACGTCGGGACGGTGCCGTCTGGAAGCAGCGCTTTGACCACGGCGAACCCGAATACGGCGTCGAGCGGGTTCGTGATCTCGAACCGGACGAAGAAACGGGGACGGAGATCCGCTTCTGGCCCGACGACGAGATTTTCGAGACCGGCGAGTTCGAGTACTCGACGCTGGCCAACCGGCTCCGGGAGCTGGCCTTTCTCAACTCCGGTGTCGAGATCAGCCTGCAGGACGACCGCGACGGCGAGGAAGACACCTTCCGCTACGAGGGCGGGATCAAAGAGTTCGTCGAGTACCTCAACGAGACGAAAACGCGGCTCCACGAGGAGGTCATCTACTTCGAGGCCGAGGAAGACGATATCCAGGTCGAGGTCGCCATGCAGGCGACCGACGAGCTACAGGGATCGATTCATGCCTTCGCCAACAACATCAACACGCGCGAGGGCGGGACGCATCTGACCGGCTTCAAGACCGCCCTAACCCGCGTCGTCAACGACTACGCCAAGTCGAACGACCTTCTCAAAGACCTCGACGAGAACCTCAAGGGAGAGGACATCCGCGAGGGGCTGACCGCGGTCGTCTCGATCAAACACCCCGACCCGCAGTTCGAGGGCCAGACGAAGACGAAACTCGGCAACAGCGAAGTACGGGGCATCGTCGAGGGGACGATGCACGACGGGCTCGGCACGTTCTTCGAGGAGAATCCGGATATCGCGACCGCAGTCGTCTCGAAGGCGGTCGAAGCGGCCAAGGCACGGAAAGCCGCCAAAAAAGCAGAGGAACTGACACGCCGGAAGAGCGCACTCGACTCGACCGCGCTTCCGGGGAAACTCGCCGACTGCCAGACACGTGATCCGAGCGAGTCCGAACTGTTCATTGTGGAAGGCGACAGCGCCGGAGGTTGCTTTACCGGAGACACGGAAGTCGCACTCGCCTCAGGACGGTCCATTTCGTTCGAGCAACTCGTCGAGGAGTACGAGAACGGCCAACGCCACTACTGCTACACGGTGGAAGACGACGGGACGATCGGTATCGGCCGGGTCGAACATCCACGTATTACGAAAGAGGACGCCGAACTGGTCGAAGTGACGCTGGACAACGGAGAGTCAATCCGCTGCACACCAGACCACGAGTTCATGCTCAGGGATGGCAGCTACTGCGAGGCTGCCGAACTTGATGCGGGTCAGTCTCTGATGCCGCTGTACCGAAAGACATCCGATACCGCCGAGGAGAACATCACTATCGACGGTTACGAGATGGTCAAACAGCCCGCTATGCGGGGTTTCTGGGAGTTCACCCACTTGCTCGCTGATCGGTACAATCTTGAAAACGGCACGTACAGCCCGGATGATGGAGACCACAAACATCACGTCGATTTCGACAAACGAAATAACCGCCCCGACAACATCGAACGTCTCCCTCGTGACGAGCATATAGAGCTTCACCGAGAACACGCGGCGGAGACGCTTCACACGGACGAAGTGTGGGAGAAGCTTCGGGAATTACGACAATCCGAGGAGTTCCGTGAGATGATGAGCGAGCGGATGCAACGAGACGAAACTGTCGAGATCTTACGCGAACAGGCCAAAAAACAGTGGGAAGACGACGAGTACAAGGCCTATATGATGGACGCGTGGCAAGAGTACTACGAAAATAACCCTGGCTACAGAGAGCGGGTCCGCCAACGTCTCACAGAGGAAGCACAAAAGTACTGGTCGGACGAGCAAAACCGAAAGGAACAGTCCGAGCGTGTTGAAAAGTACTACGAGAACAACCCAGGGGCAGTAAAAAAGCGGCGAAAAGAAGCACTTGAGCAGTGGAACGATGAAGAACTGCTGGAGTGGCGAAGTAAGAAGACGGAGGAGCAGTGGACCGAGGAGTTCCGAGAGGAACGGATGGAGGCGTACAACGAAACCTATTACGAGAACACCATCCCGTTCATGAAGGAGGTCCTCGAAACCAGTGGGTCTCTCGAAAACTACGACGAGTTGCGACGGGAGGAGGACGATCCCAACCTCCTGACCAAAGCGACGACTATCGAGAAGTTCTTCGAGGACGAGTCAGCAATGATAGAGGCTGTTGAATCCCACAATCACACCGTCCATTCCGTGGAACGACTCGACCGGACAGAGGATGTCTACGATATCGAAGTACCCGGAACCCACAACTTCGCTCTCGAATCGGGGGTGTTCGTGCACAACAGCGCCAAACAGGGCCGCAATCCCGAGTTCCAGGCAATCCTGCCGCTCGGCGGGAAGATCCTGAACGTCGAGAAACACCGTCTCGATCGGATCCTCGAAAACGACGAGATCCGGAACATGATCACCGCCATCGGGGCAGGGATCGGCGACGAGTTCGACATCGAGGAATCGCGCTACGAGAAAATCGTACTGATGGTCGACGCCGACGTCGATGGGGCCCACATCCGGACGCTCCTGTTGACGCTGTTCTATCGACACCTGAAACCACTACTCGAAGCGGGCTACGTGTACGCCGCACAACCGCCGCTCTACCGGATCCGGTACAACGGCAACACCTACGACGCGATGACAGAGGCCGAGCGCGAGGAGATCGTCGAAGAAAAGTGTAACGGGAACCCAACCCAGGTCCAGCGATTCAAGGGGCTTGGCGAAATGAATCCCAAACAGCTCTGGGCGACGACGATGAACCCGGAGAACCGTGTTCTCAAGCAGATCAACATCGAGGACGCTGCCGCTGCGGACAAGATGTTCTCGGTGCTGATGGGCGATGCCGTCGAACCGCGCAAGGAGTTCATCAAGGAACACGCGCCGGAAGCCGAATGGGTTGACATCTAATGGAGGTTTTAGTATGAGTTCAGACGTACCCGATCCGACGGACGTCGACGCCGCGCGCGTCGAGCACGTCCGCGTCGAAGACGAGATGGAGCAAAGTTACATCGACTACGCGATGAGCGTCATCGCGGGCCGCGCCCTGCCGGATGTCCGGGACGGGCTCAAACCCGTTCATCGACGGATTCTCTACGCGATGAACGAGATGGGTGTGACGAGTCGATCGTCCCACCGCAAGTCATCCTCGGTCGTCGGTGAGACGATGGGTGATTACCACCCTCACGGCGACAAGGCGATCTACGATACGCTGGTGCGGCTCTCACAGGACTTCTCGATGCGCCATCCCCTCGTCGATGGGCAGGGGAACTTCGGTTCTATGGACGGCGACCCCGCGGCTGCGATGCGCTATACGGAGGCCCGGATGGGGCCGCTCGCCGAGGAGTTGCTGGAGGATATCGACAGGGATACAGTCGACTTTCAGGCAAATTACGATGACCGACTGACCGAGCCGGAGGTCCTGCCCTCGGCGTTCCCGAACCTGCTCGTTAACGGCTCCTCGGGGATTGCGGTCGGGATGAGCACGAACATCCCGCCACACAACCTCGGCGAGGTGATCGACGCGACAGTCGAGTTGATCGACAACCCCGATGTCGGAATCGACGGACTGATGGACCACATCAAGGGTCCCGACTTCCCGACGGGCGCGAATATCGTCGGGCGGGACGCCATCTACTCGGCGTACTCGACCGGCCGCGGACGGATCCGCGTGCGTGCAGAGATGGAACTCGAAGAGACCGAGACCGGCCGCGACCGGATTGTCGTTACCGAGATCCCCTTCCAGGAGAACAAGGCACGGATGGTCGAGCGGATCGCAGAGGACATCAACGAGGGCAAGATCGAGGGCGTCAGCGATCTGCGCGACGAGTCCGACCGAAACGGTGTTCGCGTCGTCATCGAGTGCAAGCGCGGAGCGAACGTCGAGCTGGTGAAAAACCAGCTACTGGAGAGCCACCTCGAACGGACCTTCGGCGTGATCAACCTCGCGCTGGTCGACGGCCAGCCGCGGGTTCTGACGCTCAAGGAGACGCTCGAAGAGTACGTCGAGCACCGAAAGGAGGTCGTCAGACGCCGCAGCGAGTACGACCTCGCCGAAGCGGAGGACCGGGCTCACATCCTCGAAGGCCGTCTGCACGCGCTCGAACACGTCGATGACGTCGTCGAGGCGATTCAGGATTCAGAGGACCGCGACGCCGCGAAAACGCGCCTGCGCGAGGACTTCGAGTTCTCCGAGGAGCAAGCAGAACACGTCGTCAGGATGCAACTCGGGAGCCTGACCTCGCTCGAAAGCGAGGAGATCGAACAGGAGTACAAGAGCGTTCAGGCGACGATCGAACGACTTGAGACGATTCTCGGTGACGAGAGCGAACTGCTCTCCGTCATCAAAGAGGAGCTGCTGGAGATCAAAGACGAGTACGCCAACGACCGACGGACGAAGATCATCGAGGACGTCGGGACGGTCACCCACGAGGATCTCATCGCCGAGGAGGAGGTCGTCGTCGTCATCACCGAAGACGACTACGTCAAGCGGATGCCCGCCGCAAACTTCGACCCGCAGGGTCGCGGCGGGAAGGGGATCATCGGTGCGGACGTCAAGGCCGAGGATCGGGTCTCGAAGGTGTTCCGCGCGAATACCCACGACTATCTCCTGTGTTTCACCAATCACGGACAGGTCTACCAGCTCAAGACCTACGAGATCCCCGAGATGGGCCGGACGGCCCGCGGCAAGTCCGCGATCAACCTGATCAATCTGGACGACGGCGAGGAGATCACCGCCGTCGTTGCGACCGACGAGTTCGAGTCCGACGAGTGCGTCACGATGGCGACCCGGGACGGCTACGTGAAACGCACCGCGGCAACCGAGTTCGAGAACGTCCTCTCGACGGGGATTATCGCGGCAAACCTCGAAGACGGCGACGAACTCGTCGATGTCGCGGTTACCGACGACTCGAAGGATATCGTGCTCGCCACGGAAGGTGGGATGACGATCCGGTTCGACGTGAGCGACGTCCGACAGATGGGACGGAACACTCGCGGCGTCGGTGGCATCAAGCTACAGGATGGCGATCGGGTCGCCGGAATGGTCGCGACCGACGAGGACGACGAGAACGCATTGCTGACTGTGACCCAGAATGGCTACGGCAAACGAACGCCACTCTCCGAGTATCGCTGCCAGTCCCGGTACGGAAAGGGACTGATCGATATCAAGACGGGCGAGCGAAACGGTCCGGTGACGACCGTCAAGTCCGTCAGCGAGGACGATCACCTCGCCCTGATGAGCGAACGCGGCCAGATCATGCGGATCCCGGCGGCCGACATATCGGAAGTCGGCCGGAACACGATGGGCGTGACCGTGATGGACGTTGACGAGGGCGATGCCGTCGCGAGCGTCGACGTGCTCCCCGCGGCCGACAATCAGTAGATTCGCTTGCCGAGCGCACTCGTCACCAGTTCGGTGGCAAGTTCCGCAGTCTCGTTTTGCTCGTCCAGAATCGGGTTCGCTTCGACGACTTCGATCGAGCGTAGCGACGCATCGTCCTGTTCTGCGACCTGTTCCATTGCAGCGTGTGCCTCTCTGTATGTCGCCCCGCCACGCACGGGTGTCCCGACACCGGGGGCAATCTGCGGATCGAGCCAGTCCATGTCGAGGCTGACGTGAAAGCCGTCGACGCCATCGGTTGCAGTCGCCAGTGCGTCGGCGACGACATCGGTCAGCCCACGCGTGTCGATCTCCGACATCGTGAACACGGTGATATCGCTTTCACGGAGCTGCTCGCGCTCGTGCTCGTCGAGGGTTCTGACGCCGACGATGGCGACGTTTTCCTCACGCAATCCGTCCGCCCTGGCCCAGTCCATCTCCTCGAATGCACCGCGACCCAGCAATGCCGCAAGCGGCATCCCATGGACGTTCCCGGATGGGGACGTACTCGGCGTGTTGAAGTCGCCGTGAGCATCGAACCAGACTGCGCCGATCGATGAACTGCGAGCGGCTCCGTTGACAGTCCCGATCGCCACCGAGTGGTCGCCACCGAGCAGGAGGGGTACCTCGTCGCTCTCGATCGCGTCTTCTACCTCCCGTTCGATACGCTCGCAGACGTCCCGCGTCTCGTCGAGATGCCGCGCGTTCGCGTCAGTGGGATGCGCGCCCTGCTCGGCGGTCCGGGCGACAAAGAGGTCCCCGACGTCGGTTGTCTGTCGACCCGATTCGTCGAGACGCTCCCCGAGTCCCGCGTACCTGATCGCCGATGGTCCCATATCGACGCCGCGCCTGTTGGTCCCGTAGTCCGTCGGCGCGCCAATGATCCGAACGGTACGTTGCATACACGGGGCTACACATACCGACAGTATAGTTGTGCGGTGTAGTGATACAATTGAGACATCTAATACTGGACCGAACGACGGTAGATATACAAGTTAGCCGGGGCTAATTCCCATCACGATGATGCTCAGCGACGTCATGGAAGATTATCTGAAGGTGATCTATCACCTGGAACAGAACCGAGAGGGGCGGATCAAGACCTCGGAGATCGCTGAGTATCTCGACGTCACGTCGCCAACGGTCACCAGCATGATCGACAAACTCGAAGAGCGAGGATTGGTCGATCGGGAGAAGTACAAGGGGGTCGTGCTGAGCGAGGACGGCGAGCGTGTTGCACTCGAAGTGGTCCGTCATCATCGGCTCCTCGAAGCATATCTCACCGAACGACTGGATTACGACTGGAGCGAAGTCCACGAGGAGGCGGATCGACTCGAACACCACATCAGCGAGAAGTTCGAGGAACGTGTCGTCGAAGCGCTCGGCGATCCAGAGGTCGATCCCCACGGTGATCCGATCCCCAACGCGGAACTCGACCCGCCAGTCGAGGGTGCGGGCGATCGGCTCACGGAGTTCGATGAAGGCGATCGCGTCATCGTCGACCGCATCAGCGATCAGGATCCGGCCGTGCTGCAGTACCTGTCAGATCATAGTATCGACCCCGGCGTCGAGCTAGAGATCGACGAAGTCGCACCGTTCGGAATGGTTACCGTACAGGTCGCCGACGAGACCGTATCACTACCGGAGCGGATCGCAGCGCATGTTGAGGTAGATACACTGTCCGCGACACGACCGACGAACTGAGCTGCATGTGGGGGATGGACAAACTTTACGGAATACGTCGGATTGCTATCCGTTCGCTAGGGTTTGATGGTCAAGCGACTTGCTTCGAAAGGAAAACGGCCCTATTCGCCGCATTTAAGAGGATCTGTTTCGAATAATCCAGTATGTCATCGATTGAGCTGACTCCCAGCCAGAAAACGATCCTCACGGCGCTGATCAATCTCCACGGGGAGGCCGAAGACGCAGTCAAGGGCGAAGACATCGCAGAAGAAGTAGACCGGAACCCGGGAACGATCCGTAACCAGATGCAGAGCCTGAAAGCGCTCCAGCTGGTCGAGGGCGTGCCCGGACCGAAAGGCGGTTACAAACCGACTGCGACCGCCTTCGAAGCGCTCGACATCCAGCGAATGGATGAACCAGCATCGGTGCCGCTCGCTCATGAGGGCGAACCGGTCAAAGACGCTAACATCAGCGAAATTAACCTCAGTAGCGTTCACCACCCCGAACTCTGCCGAGCAGAGATCCATCTGCAGGGGTCCTCGCGCGATATTCACGAAGGTGACGACGTCACCGTCGGCCCGACGCCGCTCTCGAAGCTACTGATCGAGGGGACCGTCGACGGCAAGGACGACACCAATAACATTCTGATCCTTCAGCTAAACGAGATGGTTGCACCGGCCGAAGAGCCCCAGCACTAGAGTCGTCTCTTTCCTGTATTTTTGTCGCAGCTACCGTGTGGTATACCCTCACTACCCGATATCCGATCCAAAGCCTTTGTATCGGAGGGTTGCTGAGTAGGAGCCATGACGGACACGGTCGTTGTACTCGGTGCTGGCTACGCGGGTGCTGGCGCGATACAACAACTCGAAGAAGAACTGAGTGGCACTGCCGATATCGTCTGGATCTCGAACACCGATTATCATCTAGTTCTACACGAATCCCACCGCTGTATTCGTAATCCAGAAGTACAGGAAAGCATCAAGATCCCGATCGAGGAGATCAAATCGTCGGGGACGACGTTCATCGAAGACGAAGTCGTCGGTATGGACGTTGACGACCGCGTGATCGAACTGGCAGAGAGCGATCCAGTCGAGTACGATTACACACTCGTCGCCCTCGGCAGCCAGACGGCGTACTACGGGATTCCCGGTCTCGAGGAGCAGTCGCTCACCCTGAAAAGTCTCGATGAAGCCCTGACGATCCACGAGCGAGTGAAGGAAGCAGCAGAGAACGCGACACGAAGCGACCCTGCACACGTCGTCGTGGGCGGTGCTGGCCTCTCGGGCATCCAGACTGCAGGCGAAGTCGCAGAGTTCCGCGATATCCACAACGCACCGATCGAGATCTCGCTCGTCGAGGCGCTCGAAGAGATCTTCCCGTCGGGATCGGATGGGATCCAGCAGGCGCTCCGCGAGGAGCTCGAGGACGCTGGCGTCGAGATCCTGACGAACGATCCGATCACGGAAGCCGACGAGTCGACGATCCACTTTGACGACCGTGATCCGGTCGAGTACGACGTGTTCGTCTGGACTGGCGGTATCACCGGCCGTGACGCACTCGAAAGCGCCGATGTGGAGAAAGAGCACAACCGCGTCAACGCCGAGTCGACGTTCGAGACGAGCGACGAGCGGGTGTTCGCTATCGGCGACAGCGCGATTATCGACCAGGGTCAGATGCCCGCTCCCCCAACCGCACAGGCTGCCTGGCAGGCGGCGGAAGTCGCCGGGAAGAACATCGCCCGTGCGATCGAGAACCGACCGCTGAAGACCTGGACACACAAGGACAAGGGAACAGTTATTTCGATCGGCGAGGACGCCGTCGCGAGTGACGTGATGTTCATGCCGATCGAGACGTTCGGCTCCGTCCCGGCCCAGACGCTCAAGAAGTTCATCGCCGCCCGCTGGATCGCTGACCTGACCTCCTGGTCGCGCGCGAAAGAAGCCTGGAGCGACCTCTAGAGCCCGAACCGACCTACAGCGACAGCCCCGCGTGCCACCGATCGACCCCCTGCTCGGCTTTGATCTCATCCATCCTCTGTAGTAGTTTGACCGCCAGCGACGCCGTCTCGGCTGCCTTGCGTTCACCCTCCGTTCTGAACTCGCCGGTCTCCCGATTCGCGTAGACGGTACAGACCGCGCCTGCCCTGAGCCCGTACACGCTCGCCAGCGTCAGGATTGCGCTGGCTTCCATCTCGATGTTGGCGACGTTTGCCTCACGCAACTCGTCGACGAGGCGGTCGCTGCCTGCGGCCTCGAAGCCGTCGAAGCCGGGGCGTCCCTGCCCAGCGTAGAAACTATCGGCGCTCATCGTCACGCCGGTGTGGTACTCGTGGCCCAGTCTCTCCGCGGCGGCGATCAGTGCCGAAACGACCTCGTGATCCGCAGCGGCCGGGTAGTCCTCGCGGACGTACTCATCGCTCGTGCCCTCCTGTCTGACCGCGCCAGTCGTAATGATCAGGTCGCCAACCGACATCTCGGGCTGGAGCGCGCCACACGAGCCGACACGAATGAACGTCTCCACGCCGGTTCGCGCTAGCTCTTCGACAGCGATTGCGGCCGATGGTGAGCCGATCCCGGTCGAGGTGACGCTGATCGGTGCACCGTCGTAGGTTCCGGTCTCGGTGACGTACTCGCGATGGCGGCCGACCTCCTCGCTGTCCTCCCAGAGAGCCGTTATTTTTGAGACGCGCTCGGGGTTACCCGGGAGCAAGACAGCGTCGGCGACATCGCCGGGCCCGACTTCGAGGTGGTACTGGAGTTCGTCGTTTGGGTCCTCGCTATCGTCGGGGACGTCGGTATCGCCGTCAGCGTGGTCTCTGCTGTTGTCAGTCATGGACCGACGTTTGTCACGAACCAGTAAATAGTTCGGTGCCAGTCGCTACTCCAGCATTCCCCGGTGGATCGTGTTCGGGATCAGCTCGCCGAGCGTGTACGCCGAGACGTTCTCTCCCTCATCACACAGGATTTCGAGGTCCTCCGGACAGAACTCCGCAAGGCTCTGTCGACACATCCCACATGGAGTGACCCCGTCTAGCTTGCTCGAACTCACTGCGATTCGTTCGAACTCACGGTATCCTTCGCGGACTGCCTCCGACAGGGCCAGTTCCTCCGCGTGGACGCTGTTCGAGTAGTTCGCGTTCTCGATGTTACAGCCGGTGAAGGTCGTCCCATCGCTCGTTTCGAGCGCCGCGCCAACGTGATACTCCGAGTAGGGTGCGTACGACGACTCGCGGGCCTCGCGAGCCAGTTCGATTAGATCGTTCATGTAGCGGGATAATCAGAGCGGCTACAAGTAGCCTGCGCCAGGGCTGGATCGCCTGTACGCTATCGGCTAGCTTCGATTGCGTCCTCGACGACCGCGCGCGTCGTCTCCACCAGATTGTCGATCTCGTCGCTTTCCGCGTAGAACCGCACGTACTCCTCGGTCCCGCTGGGCCGGACCAGTACCCACGAGGCGTCCGGGAGCTCGATCCGCACGCCGTATTCGGTCGAGACATCACTTTCCGGAAACTGATCGGGGAGTTCACGCCCGATACGCTCCATTGCGGGCGTTTTTGCGGCGTCAGGACACGGAACGCTGATCTTTCGGTAGGGACGTTCGGTGATCGGTTCGACGAGCGTCGCAACGTCGCCTGCCGAGGCGACGAGTCCAGTCAGTACGGCCGCACTGGCCACGCCATCGATCCAGCCGCCGAGTGCAGTATGAATATGCTTCCACGGTTCAGCGGCGAAAACCACGTCGGTCTCCCCGGTCCCTGCGTCACGCTCGCGGGCGATTCCCTCGTGGAGCGCACCGAGGCGAACCCGCTCGGTTCGCCCGCCTTCTTCCCGGACGACCTCGTCGATCCGGGCCGATGCGTTGGGTGTCGTGACAACGACCGGATCTTCGCTCTCGCTGTCGGCGACATAGTGCCGCGCCAGAACGGCGAGTATGGTGTCCTCGTGGACGACATCGCCATCCGGGCCGACGATGACGATCCGGTCTCCGTCCCCATCGTGGCCGATACCCAGGTCGAACTCGCCGTCCCGGAGGAACGCGCGCAAATCTGTGAGCGTCTCCGGCGTCGGCTTGCTCTCCCGTCCCGGAAACGTTCCATCGACGTTCGCATTGAGAGTGACAACGTGTGCGCCCAGTGCGCGCAAGACCTGCGGCGTCGCGACGCTTGCCACCCCATTCCCACAGTCGACGACAACGGAGACGCCGGAGAGCGGCTCTTCACCGTTCGTCTCCAGTGCTTCGACGGCGTACTCGGCGATCCGGTCGCGGTAGGTGCCAAGTTCGTCGGCCCGTCCCGACGTTCCGAACTCGTTCCAGGCCGCTGATTCGCCGGTTTCGGTGACGAGTCGTTCGATCTCCCCTTCGGCTCCACTGTCGAACTCCTTGCCATCCTCGAACAGTTTGATGCCATTGTCGGTCGGCGGGTTGTGGCTCGCCGTGATCATCACGCCGTATCGTCCCTCCGAGCAGGACGCGAGCGCCGGAGTCGGCAGTTCCCCCACCCGAAGAATGTCGACGCCAGCGCTGGTGACGCCCGACTCGACCGCCGCGACGAGAGATTCGCTTGTCTCGCGGCCGTCCCAGCCGAGTACTACTGTCGGTACCACGTCGGTCTCGACGTCGCGAATGTAGCTGCCGAGCGCCTGTCCGACTGACAGCGCGAGCCCGGGTGTGACCCGATCCCGTACCGGTCCGCGTATTCCTGCAGTCCCGAACAGATCCATGACTACATCTGGGGCCCGGACATACCTAAACACCAGCGGAACAGTACGCCGACACCAGACTCGAACGGCTGGGTTTAAACCCGGCTGGCAGTTAGAGTCCGCCATGACCGTGGTTGCCGTCCCTGCGACGCTCCCTCGCCCCGACCTCGTGTTGTCACGTCTGCCGGACACGTCGCCGCTCTCGGCCGACGAAGCGGCCGAGCTGTACGCGGCGATGTTCAAAGACGTCGTCCGTGCGGCGGACGCGAGCGGTGGCGAACTGCTCGTGAACTACCGTGCGGCAGACGACCTTCCCGACCGTTACGATAGTGATCCCGAGGCGGAACTCCGGGCGCTCACCGCAGCGGCTGTCAACGACATCGTAGACGTCCGTTTCGAGGTACAGGTCGGATCGAACCGTGCCGCCCGCGTGGGTAACACGATCACTCACCTGCTCGACGAAGAGGGGGTTCGCTCCGCTGCCGTCGCCGATCCGCGCGCACCGCTGCTCGGTCGGTCGCAGATAGACAGCGCGGCGATGAAGCTCCGAACCAACGAACTCGTGTTGGGTCCGGCCGCGGGCGGACGCATCTACTTCGCGGGCTGTACCGAGCCCATCGATTTCGAGGACGTGTATCGTCCCCCAGCGCTGGAAACCTTCTCGACCAGGGGCCACGACGCCGGTCACGATATCGAGTTCGTCGAATCGCTTCCGGTCGTCGAGGACGGTGACGACCTGCTGACGCTTTGCTCGCGAATCCGCTCGCGCGTCACGGCCGGGCGTATCGTGCCGCAGTATACGACGGAACTACTCGACGACCTCGGACTGTTCGTGACTGACGAAGACGGCGAGGCGGTTCTGGTACGCGAGTGATCGTCAGGCGAATCCGTTAGTTCTTAACCGTCAGCCGGTATACGATCATACGTGGTGGGGTGGCAGAGCGGCCTATTGCGCCTGCCTTGAGAGCAGGTATCCTCACGGATTCCTGGGTTCAAATCCCAGCCCCACCGCTTTTGCGAGGTCGTCGCGAACGGAGTGAGCGACTGCTCGAAGCGACTTGTCGCTTCGGTAAACGGACGTGAGGAGCAAAGCGTCCATGCTGGGATTTGAATCACGCAAACGCGAGCGCAGCGAGCGTTTGCACCGGGTTCAAATTCCGAATGGCAAAGCCATTCGGCGTTCGCGATCGATATCGATCGCTCACCCCCAGCCCCACCGCTTCTGTGACGTTATCTCGAACATCGGAAGTGGTGGCTCAGAGCGGTCTGTGGGGGCGGTAGACTACTGTGCAGACTGAACTGTAGAGCGTCACCTGTCGGCGGTGATCCCGTCCTGCTCGGTGACCGGTGTCGCGTTTTCGCGGACCTGTTCGTACTGCTCGGTCGCCCGTTCGACGGCCGCGTCCGACTCGTTGATGATCAGACCCCTGATACCGTGGTCGGTGTAGACCATCAGGCCAGCGTGAGAATTGTCGCCGATCCAGAGGCCGTATTCGTAGGGGACAGGTCCGGCGAACAACGATACTAACTCGCGCTCGGAGTGTGGCCGGTCAGTGGGGGGATACAGGGTCGATAGCTGATCGTAGATATCTTCGGTCATCACCATTTCGAGGGTCGTGCCGGTCTCTGCAGCACGCTCTGGAACGGTATCGGCGTAGCCTGAGACGGCCCGGGGAGCAAAGCCTCTGATTCGATCTGCCTCATCGATACGGGCGAGAAACTCCTCGATTACGGCATCAGGTACTGGATCAGTCGCTTCGTGTGCGACTGCACCGTCCAGCATTGCCGGGCCGATGCTCCGAACGTCGCACAGCGGATCGAGAACGTCGCCTACTGCCTGTAGACCCTTGAGCGATCCCACGAACTGCTCGTAGCTGTTGTGTGCATAGTAGCCGACGGTAGTTGCTCGCCACTCCCCGTCGACGTACTCGACGAGTCCAGATCGTTCGAGTTCTCGAACGATATCATCGAGCGTCGAACGCGGTGTCTCGAGGCGGTCGACTAGCTCCCCTTTCGCTCCGGGAGCCTCGACGATTGCGTCGAGACAGTCCCAGCGTCGGTTGACGATTTCGGCGATTTCGTGTGGTTTCTCTGACATTTTGTGTGACGTGTGGCCTCGGGACGTTGCCGGGTTTTCCGCACCCCCTGTTCGTTACCGCACCCCTACCAGAGCCCCGACAGTTACCGATTGAGTAGGGTGTTGTACGTGGTGGATAATATATTATTGGTCCCCGCAAGCGCTCGGCCCTCGAGGATGATCCCTCCTGGCCGAAATTACTTATCGTGTGGGTAGCAACCGTATAGCAATGGAGCCAGCTCCCGGGGCATCGATACTGGTAGTCGATGACGAAGAGCGGATTGCTGACCTCTACGCGTCCCATCTCGAGGAACGCTATCGCGTCGAAACGGCCTACAGTGGACTCGATGCACTCGAACTGATCGATGACGAGTTCGATGTCGTTCTCCTCGATCGCCGGATGCCGGAACTGACCGGTGACGAGGTGCTCGACCGGATCAGAGGCGAGGGCTACGAGGGCAAGGTAGTGATGGTGACTGCCACGGACCCCGATTTCGATATCCTGGATATGCCGTTCGACGAGTACGTTATCAAACCCGTTACGGGCGAGACGATCCGGAACGTCGTCGAGACGCAACTACTGCTTGACTCATACGAGATGCGGCTCAACGAGTACTTCAGGATCAAATCGAAGTTGAGCGCACTCGAACGGACGAAATCGCAGTTCGAACTGGACGACAACGACCGGTATGAGGAGCTAACCGTGCTCTCGACGTCGATCCGGGACGATCTCGAATCGCTGCTCGACGAACACGACGAACTGGCGTTCGCCGAGGACGAGTTTCTCGACGAGTGAGGTTGCTGACGCGAGATGTAGGGAGTGTCCTTTACTACACTAACTGTAGCTATACACTTCGAAAACTGTAGTAAGCTCCACTACCAACTCGTCTCAAGATCGAGCGCGCGTCCGAGGAGTCCATCATCGTATCTGGCAGCCGTCTGCTCGGGTCGCGTCTCGTCGATCCGCCGGACCGTCTCGACGGTGTTCGCGAAGTTCTTGAACGTCGCCTCGTCGACCATCTGACCGTCGACGGAGACCGCTCCGGTGCCGGTCGATTTGGCTTCCTCGAACGCCTCAATCCGCTCGACATCCTGACGCAGTTCCGACTCCCGGGGCATGTGGATCCGGTTTGCCTGTGCGGTCTGATTTGGATGCAGCGACCAGCTACCGTCGAGCCCGACCGTCGCCTCGCGCTCGACCTGCTCGGCGTAGGCGTCGCCGTTGTAAAACTGGACGCCGGCGCGCTCGCGATACAGCTGGTCGAACGGCCCGCCGACCGCCAGCAGCCCGCCCGCACTGGCCTCGTTCGAGAGTCGTTCGAGCAGGCCGGGCCAGGTCGGCCGTCCATCGTCGAGTTCGCGCCCACCGAGTTCTGCCGTGTAGTCGACGGGTCCGAAGACGAGCGCGGCCAGACGGCCGTCGCCCAGCCGTGCGATGCGGTCGAGATCCGACACCGCCCGGGCGGATTCCACGATGACGGCGAGTTCGATCGAGCCGGGAGCGTGGCCGTAAGACGTCTCGTACTCCTCGATCGCCGACGCCGCGGCGCGGACGTCCTCGACGCGGCCGACCTTCGGGACGACGACGCCGTCGATCCGGTCGCCGACCGAGCGGACGAGCGTCTCGATCTCCTGTCGACCGCGTTCGCGAGTCGCCTCGTCGTCGTACCCCCACTGGACACGGGGCCAGATCTCACCGGGGAAGCCACTGGCGTGCTCGTCGACGAGTTCGATCGTGTTTTCAAGCGCGGTGTCTTTCATTTCCGGGGCAGTCCCGTCCTCGAGATCCGGGACGAGCCAGTCCGGTAGCTGGAACCCCTCGGCGGTGAGTCCCGAGCGTAGATACTTCGCCGAGTCCTCGCGGGGCACGGCGGCGGGTGCGGTCTGGAACGTCCGACAGAGTCGTGTCATTGGTGGGTTCTGGTCTCGATCAGTGCGGTTCGACGGCCGGAGTAGACCGGTTCGTCGTGCTGGTTGAACGCGAAATGTTCGAAGGTGACCTGTCCGGCACCGTCGGAATCGGTTCCTGCCGGAAGGTCGACCGTCGGCGTGGCAGTCGCCTCGAGAACGCGCGTGAAGCCGTAGATCGTATCCCCGGCCGTAACGAAGTCGTGGAACGCCTCGTCTTCGTACCGGAGTTCACGGTAGGTCCGCTCGTCCGACCGGGCATGAGCGAGCGCGATCGAGCGGGTTACGTCGCCGTAGGTGACCGGCTCGCCGGAGGGGGAGTCGGCCATCGCCGCGGCGTTGTGGTGCTGTTTCGCGGTGTTGAGCGTCGCAAGTGGGAGCCCGGCGATGAGCAGATCGTCCTGGGTTCGCCCGCGCTCGTGGCGGTAGGCCACTGCGGCGTCGCGGCCGGCGACCTCACCCAGCGCCGCCCGGAAGTCCTCGAAGTACGGCCCCTCGGGCGCGATCAGTTCCGCCGGCAGGGCCGATGGCCCGCTCTCGGTCTCCGCCTGCATCCCGGACTCGCCGCCATCGGTTTCGACCGGGTCGCGCCGCGGCACCATGTTCGTCCGGCGGTAGGAAAGCAGCGGCTCGTCGGTCCGTGCCTCGTAGCCGGTGGTCTCCCAGGTGACGATGCCGTAGGCGGGCCGGGAGCTCGAGGTCGTCCGGTCGAGCACCGTGGATTCTACACCGAGCTCCGTCCCGGGATAGACCGCGTCGGTGTGATACCGCAGGTCGGTCCGCCCGAGGAAGTAACCGCCTTTCTCGCTCAGGTCCTCGACGGTCGGACCCATCACGGCTGCAAGCAGGTAGTCCGGATGGATCGGCGGCTCCTCGTAGTCCAGCGCGTCGGCCGCGTCCGAGTGCCAGTAGGCCGGGTCGTGGTTCAGCGTCTGGCCCATCCAGCGTTCGTTTCCGGCACGGGTGAGCCTGCGGCCGGCCGCGTGGGCGATCGTGTCGCCCTCGGTAAACCCCTCGAAGTACGTGCCTTTCTCGATCGTCTCCGCCCGCTGCAGGGCGGTCTGAAACGTCTCGGTATCGGTCCAGTCGGTCGGGTCTGATGTATCCGTCATCGTCGGTCTGTCAGTGTCGGTTGTGTCAGTCGGTCGTGGGCGTGGCCGCGCGCTGCCTGCCGTCTACGCGCCAGCGTTCGGCGCATCTCGTTTGTCACGATCATATACCCCTCGTCGAAGCCCATGCCGGGCTTGGCGAGAACCTGTGCAGCGTCGGTCGCCAGCGCGACGTGTGCACACGCTCTGGCCGAGATCGCCGTCTCGTTACAGCTCCCGCCGAGATACGCGCGGGTATCGGAGCCATCGCAGTAGCTCACTGCCGCGCCACTGTGCTGGATCCCGCCGAGATCCGGCGTCTTGATCTGGACGACGTCCGCCGCGCCCGCGTCGACGAACGCTCGGACGTCCGCGGCGGTGTTACACCACTCGTCGGCGACGAGGTCGACGTCGACGCCGGCCGCAGCCAGCCCGTCCCGGAGCGTCGCCATCGCCCGGATCTGCTCGGCGCGGCTTCCCGCATCCATCGGCCCCTCGATCTGGAGCGGGTACGGTGCGGCAGCCGCGCGTAACTCCGCGAAGTACTCCGCGAGCTCGGGCCGATCGTACGGCGGGCCGAACAGTTCCCCGACGAGCCCGTAGACGTCGACGTGGAACCGTGGGTGGTAGCCGGGGCTGCCGAGCTCTTCGACGCGGTCCGCGAGCCAGGACAGATACTCGCGAAGCCGCCCGCCGTCCGGGCCGAGCTTCTCGACGCTGTTGAACAGGCCGTGGGGCAGCACCGGAACCTCCTTGAGGAGCATCTTCTCGGCGTTCTCCCGGCGGGCGTCGCCGGACTGGCCGAAGACCGGCACCGGCTCGGTCGCCGGCGTCGTCCCGAGCGCGTCGGCGAGGACGTCGGTTCGCGTGGTTCGCCGGGCCGTCGCGGCGGCGTCAAGCAGCGCCTGCGAGACGCCGTACCGGACCGCCGTGTGGAGGGAGTCGCCGTCAGAGAGGGACGCCGGAAGCGCCTCGATCGCGGCGGCGGTGTCGGCAAACGCCGCAGGGTCCCGGCCGACGAGTTCGTCAGCAACGGGGCCCGTCACGACGTCCCGGTACGGCTCTGCGCGGAAGAGTGGGTCGCGCCCACCGGCCCCGGAGTACTGGACCGCGGCACAGTCGCCAACGGCGATCGTCCCGTCGCTTAGCTCGAGTTCGACGGTCAGTGCCTCGCCGGCCTGGCGGATACTGTCGAACCCGGCGGTGACTGGCTCGCCGCGATAGCCGAAGCCGTCCTGTGTCGCGCCGCGCTTGATCGCCCGCTGGTCGTCGAAGAAAAACCCCGACACGGTCGGGACGGCACGAACCCGTTCGATCCGCATGTCAGTCACCCTCCGTGGGGCGGCCGATGAGCCGACCGTCGCTGATCGCATCGACGTCGTCGGCGACCATCCGGAACGACTGATCGCGCCCTTCCGTCTCCGCGCGGGCGTCCAGCCGGTTGCGGTGGATCTCCTTGATTTCGTCGCTGACTGCCAGGTCGCCGAACTCGAAGATCCGGACGCGACCGTCGTCGTCCCGCGCCGGCAGCACCGCACCCTGCGCGCTGTCGCTCGGTGCGAACGGGACGTCCAGCGCGCCCGACTCGAAGGCGGTGATAGTTCCCTGGGCCACGTCGCCATCGCCCGCGGCCTCGACCGCCTCGATCAGGTCGCGGGTCGCCGCCTCGATCAACTCGCGCTCGCGCTCGACGCCGTCGAGCCGGACGTCCTGCTCGATCATCATGTCGATCAACTGTCTGGTGGTGCGGAGTCCGGCGGCGTTTGCTTCCTTCGTCGGGACGCCCTGGAACTCCTGTGGGGACTTCGTGATGACCTTGTCGGGTCGCGCGATCGCCGCCGTCGCGCCGCCGAGCCCGATGACGCCGTTCGCCCGGGCCTCGTCGGGCGGGAACCCGCCCATCCACTCGTGGAACACCGTCGTCACCGTCACTTCGTCGGGCAAGTACTCCTCGCCGAGCGAGCGGAGCGACCGCAGGGCAGCGACGTCCTGGACGAGGTTGCCGACCTGTCCGTAGCCGAGTGTGAGCGAACGAACACCCTGCGTCGCCGCGAGCTGTCCCTCCAGCAGCATCACCGCGATGGCGATAGCGGGCGGGACCAGCGTCCCGGTCAACGGCCCGAACGGTTCGCGGTTGATCCGGACGCCGCGCTCGGTGTACGCGCCCGCCAGTCGATCGACGAACTGCCAGTGCTCGATGGTCTCGGCGAGGTCGTGCTCTTTGGTGTAGGGAATGTTGTACGAGATCGGCCCCCCCTCGAAGCTCTGGAACCCTCCAGCGAAGGTGATCGCGGCAAGCAATCGGGCGTCGGGGGTTCCGTGACGGACTTCGACCGGCGCGTCGATCGCCCGGATCAACTCTCGACACCCCTCGACGCCGTGGTTCACGGCCGGGAACCCGTTGAGCGTGGCCTCCCCGGTCTCCCGTGCTTCCGCCAGCCCCTCCGCCGCCTTTTCGTACTCGTTGTCCCGGGTGTACGAATCGATCGTCGTCGGCAGCAGGTCCGCGCCGCCCGAGGCGTGGAGATGCTGCAACAGCTCGATCTGATCCTCCAGCAGCGGCACGCCCGCGCGAGGCTGTAACAGTGGTCTGTCCGCCGATTCGAGCACCGTCGCGAACGCCGATTCGGGCGGGAGCGACTCGTGAAACTCGATCGCCTCCTCGAACTCGATGGCGCTTCCGGTTGGCCAGTTCGTCCGGACGGACTCGTCGATGCGTCGCAACTCGTCGGATGGTATGAGCTCGTCCCGAAGCATCTTTTCAGCCTCTGACCGGGACGGTTTCTGGCTCCGTGGGCGCGATCTGGAGGTCGCGACGGAGGGCGGCGATAGCTTCCTCGGGATCGGTCTCCGAGTCGAAAACCCGGTCGAAGCCGAGCTCCCGGAACCGCCGTCGGGTCTGCTCGAAGTCGTCCTGGCCGACGGCGAGGTTCCCACCGATGTAGGTGAGGACGTCGAGGTCGGCCTCGGCGATTTTCTCGTGGAAGCCCTGACAGTCCTGCTCGGCATGACCGTACAGCGACGAGACCAGTACTGCGCTGGCATCCTCACGACGTGCAGCTTCGACGAACTCTGCCTGGGAGCTCTGGACGCCGAGGTTGACGACGTCGAACCCTGCCGCTTGCAACGCTTGCTCGAGGATCGTGATACCGACGACGTGGGCGTCGGATCCGATCACGCCGAGGATGACTGTCTTTGGCATGTCGGTATCGAAGCCGTTGACCGAGACGGACTTAAACTTAATGATCTTTCATGATATTACTCTCGAAGGAACCTTAAACAGATTTCATGTGAACAAATACCTACCCAGTGTCGGCCCCGCATCGGCCACATTCTTAATGATTAATCCATAAAGTTTTTTGTCCCCCTCGCCGAGCGCCACAACATGGGTGCGCTGGACGATCTGTACGTTCTCGACCTCACACAGGTGCTCGCCGGGCCGTACTGTACGATGCTGCTCGCGGACATGGGCGCGGAGGTCGTAAAGGTCGAGCGGCCGGGCGGGGACCTGATCAGGTCGAACCCGCCGTTCTACGAGGACCCGGACGCGGAACCGTACGGCGGCTACTTCCAGAGTGTCAACCGCGGGAAGCGGAGCCTCGAACTCGACCTCGGTGGCAGGGACGACCGCGAAGCGTTCCTCTCGCTCGTCGAGAAAGCGGACGTCGTCGTCGAGAACTACCGCGCAGGGACGATGGAGAAGTTCGATCTCGGCTACGAACGGCTCCGCGAGCACAACCCCGAGCTCGTCTACAGCGCCATTCGGGGGTTCGGTGATCCTCGCACCGGCGAGACTGATCGACAGGGACAGCCGTCCTTCGATCTGATCGCGCAGGCGCTCGGCGGCGTGATGGAGATCACCGGCGAGGCGGACGGACCACCGATGAAAGTCGGGCCGGGCGTCGGTGATCTCTTCACGGCCGCCCTCAACGCCGTCGCGATCCTCGCGGCGATCCACCACCGTGAGCGAACGGGTGAGGGGCAGTTCGTCGACACCGCGATGTACGACAGTATGATCAGCCTCTGTGAACGCACCGTCTACCAGTACTCGTACGGGGGCGACCCGCCGACGCGACAGGGCAACTCCCACCCGACACTGTTCCCCTACGACGCGTTCGAGGCTGCCGACGGGTACGTCGTCATCGCGGCGTTCGGGACGAACCACTGGCAGCAGCTCTGTGAGGCGATCGATCGGCCGGCGCTGGCCGAGGAGTACGACGACCGCGCCAGCCGGCTCGCCAATCGGGAGATGCTCCGGGAAGCGATCGCCACATGGACCCGGTCGCGTGACACCGAAACCATCCTCGCGGCGCTTTCGGGCATCCCGGTCGCGCCGGTCCAGGACGTCGCAGACGTCTTCGCCGACGACCACGTCGACGCCCGTGAGATGCTGGTCGACGTCGACCAGCCCGGTTCCGGCTCGTCGGTGACCGTCGCCGGCAACCCGATCAAGATGACGCGGACGCCGACCGATCCGGGTCGACGCGCACCCCTGCTCGACGAGGACCGTGCGGAACTCCTCGGCGGACGGGAGCGAACGACGACCGGACGACCGACACCGGGCGACGACGAGTAAGGTTCTCTCCGGCAAAGGGTTCAAGTGCTCGTCACGAGAGATACGGAGTGATGCTACACGTGAGGCTTCGGGGAGGGGATCGCGGGTGAGCGAGCGCGAACGGATCAGGATCGGCGAACTGAGCGCGCCCGCGGGAGACGCCGAGGCCGGCGAACCGGTACGGCTTCCGGTCGTCGACGTGCTGACGGGCCGTGGATTCGTCACCGGCAAAAGCGGCTCCGGGAAGTCAAACACAGCAAGCGTCGTCATCGAGGAACTACTCGACGCCGGCTATCCGGTGCTGATCGTCGACACCGATGGCGAGTACTACGGCCTGAAAGAGGAGTACGAACTCCTCCACGCCGGCGCCGACGAGGAGTGTGACATCCAGATCGGCCCCGCTCACGCCGAGCGCATCGCCACGCTCGCGCTCGAAGAGAACGTGCCGATCATCCTCGACGTCTCGGGCTATCTCGACGAGGACGTTGCCGACGAACTCCTGCGTGAAACCGCCCGGCACCTGTTCACCAAGGAAAAGAAGCTCAAGAAGCCGTTCTTGCTCGTCGTCGAGGAGGTCCACGAGTATCTCCCACAGAAAGGCGGCGGTGGCGAGACCGGCAAGATGCTGATCAAGATCGG
This sequence comes from Natranaeroarchaeum aerophilus, assembly GCF_023638055.1. NCBI lineage: Archaea > Methanobacteriati > Methanobacteriota > Halobacteria > Halobacteriales > Natronoarchaeaceae > Natranaeroarchaeum > Natranaeroarchaeum aerophilus. Next base: position 158,397 of record NZ_JAKRVY010000004.1, read on the forward strand.
CAAGCGCGGGCGAAAACACGGGCTGGGGATCATGGGAATTAGCCAGCGACCCGCAGACGTCAAAAAGGACTTCATCACGCAGGCGAACTGGCTCGTCTGGCACCGGCTCACCTGGGACAACGACACCAAGGTCGTCGGACGGGTGGTCGACAGCGAGTACCAGGAGGCGGTCGCAGACCTGGGCGACGGCGAGGCGTTCGTCCAGACCGACTGGACCGAGGTCGACGTCCGGCGGATCCAGTTCCGTCGGAAACGGACCTTCGATGCGGGCGCGACGCCCGGCCTCGACGATTTCGAGCGGCCGGAGTTGAAGTCGGTCAGCGACTCGCTGATGGACGATCTGGCGGAACTGACCGAGGAGGAGGAACAGCGCTCCAGCGAACTGGCCGACATGCAACAGGAGCTGGACAAAAAGCGGGCGAAGATCGACCAGCTCGAATCCGAACTGGACAAGGCCCGGGACGTCTCGAACGCAGCCAGACAGCTGGCAAACGCCTTCTCCCGTGGCGATGCCACAATGACCGCGGAGGACGTCGAAGCCAGACTCGCCGCCAAGGACGATCGGATCGAGGAGCTGGAAAGACAGGTCGAGTCCCTGCAGAGTGAACTGGATGAGGCTCACGAGCATATTGCCGAAGTGGAAGCCGAGAACCAGCGACTGCGGGAGTCGACTGCGACGATCGATTTCGACACCGACGATTCCTCGGTCGTCCAGACGTCATTTGCCGATTCCGACGAGGGAGACCAGCCAGAACCGATCGGAGAAGACGCTGACGAATCGACAGCCACCGAATCGCCCCAGCCCCACGATGGGATGCCCGAGGCGGACCACTCACGGGACCCGCAGGAAACGGTCGACCGACTGCATCGCGAGCCGATCGTCTCGGAAATCGAGGCTGCGGCGACGCGAGTACCGGTCGATTCCGGTGACTGCTGGCGGATCGTCGAAACGATCGCCACCGACGGGCCGCTGGCTATTGCAGAGATCGAATCGCGGATGGACGTGCCGGTCCAGTACGTCTGGACGTTTCTCTCTACGCTTCGAGAGCAACCGTTCCTCACCCGCGACGGGGACGGAGCCTACCGTCTGGAACACGATGTTATCGAACGGGAGATCGAAGCTACCGCCGAACAAGAGGGTCTGGACGAGCTACTGCGGCGATTCGAGAACTAGGTTAGCATCGACTGCGCGGCCGTCGCGATCTGGTCGCTCTCCGCGGCTTGCAGTCGTTCGTCGGCAAGCGTAAGCCGGAGACGTGGCCGACCGACCTCGATAGGGACTTTCTCGGTTTCGATCAGGCCTTTCTCTTCGAGTCGCGTCTTCGTGCGCGAGAACGTCGCTTTGCTGGCGACGCCAGTGTCCTCGCCCCACTTGCTGATGTCGTACAGCAACGCTTCGTTCTTCGCAGCGACGAGCAGACTCACCGTCACCTCGTCGAGACTGTCGTCCCCTCGTGCGGTTTCAAGCGAACCGAGCATGGCCCGGAAATCGCCTTCGGCGTCGTCGCCCAGGCTCTCGGCGAGCCCGTCGTTGACCTCGGATAGTGGCGGCGTCCGCAGCGAGTACTCCGCTGCCTCGGCCCACCGGTCGCGGTACTCCGTCCGGACGTCCCCGACGAAGCTCTCGTCCTCGGAGACGAGTCCGTTCATCGACGAGGCAGTCGTCACGAGCGTCATCACGCTTGATGAACCAACGAGCATCGGGTTGGTCTCGAGCGCGTCGCTCGTCCGGAGGGAGAGTCGGTCGCTTGCGATCAGGTCGGCCGCGTTACTCGCGACGATGAAGTCGTCCATAACTCCTTTCACCGTCGCCGGATCGGCCAACACGTCCACACGAACGTCGTGGTCAGCCAACACGTCGATGAGATCCGTGAGCGTTTCCTCGGACGGGCTCACGAGCATAAGCTCGTCGTCGACGCCGGTAATCGCCTGCGCCAGCAAATCTTCTCGGCTTTGGTCGAGTAAATTATCAGTCATCACAGTAATCTATTGTTCGGAACCATACTTAATTTTACCGCCTAATATCCTTGCCCCATCCGAATTCGTCACCTAATCGGAGTATCTGTAGTGTTTCGAGATAGCAGTTGACCCACGAAATCATCTATTTATATACAATCGGCAAGTAGACATATATACTTGGTAACTGTATGTATACGTAATGAGTAACGACAGAGGTGTCGCCCACGTTCTCGGCGTGATCCTGCTGGCCGGGTTCACGATCACGGTCGCAGCCACGGTTGCGGTCGCCGGGGCGGCGATGTTTAGTGATAGTCAGAGCCAGATCGAGACGTCGCAGGTGGAGTCGTCGTTTTCGAGTCTGGCTGCTGACGCGAGCGAGCTGGAGGACAACGAATCAGTTTCGTTCGATCTCGGGACGGCTGACGGGCAGTTAGAAGTGAGAGAAAACACCGGCAACCTGACGATATATCACGACAGTGATGTAATAAGACCGGTTTACGGGAACCCAGAGGAAGGTATTGCCCCCGAAGATCTAGAACGGGAAAATATAGAGCCAATCTCGGTTAATTCGCTGGTCTATACCGGCGAAAACGGTGATACCGTCGCATATCAGGCTGGTGGCGTCTTCCAGCAGCGCGGCTCCGGTAGCTCTCTTGTCTCCGCGCCCGATTTCTACTACCGTGACAACGCGCTCTCGTTCCCAATTCAGAAAGTTGATGGCGATATCAGTAGTAGTGGGACTCTCAGCGGAGAGCTCGAACTCCAGCATGAGGCTCGGCATTACCCAGTACACGACAATGACGACAAGTCGAATCCACTGAGTGGTGGGACCGTGTACGTGGAGATGGAAAGCGAGTACTGCCAGGCATGGGAGGACTACTTTGACTCCCAGACGCGCGGATCGATCTCAGAGGGGTGTGCTGACGATAAGGATGATAATGATGACTTCGATACGGTCGAAGGGCAAGTTCAGGTCGAACTGAGCGTTCCGTTCTCACTGGAAGCGGGAACATTCAGTGAGGGAGTAATAGCTGGGAATATTACCAACGAAAACCAAGCCAATTTTGATTATGAAGAGGGCGAGTTTGAGGGTCCATCATCTGATTCACTAATCGATACTATGGAGTCTGAATGCGAGAATATCGAAGAAAACCTGAATGAAGACCTTGAGGAAAGTGGACTCCACTGCTTTGAGAATATTGTCGGATCTCACGAATTTAAGACTGATGAAGCAGATGGGGACATCGAAGTTTACGTCAATGGGACTGTTACCCCAGGTGACGGGGGGCTACCTGTGTCTGGCGATTCGGGTAATGTAACATTCTATATTCAGGATGGTCTGGACTTGACTGGTGATATCAAGAACGGCGATGTAGTCGGCAATGAAGATTCCCCCGAACAGACAAGAATATTTATTTCTTCCTCTGGGTACGTCTTCAGTGATGGTGGAAATATCAGAGGTGGGGTAAGTGCACTCGTGTATGCACCAGATTCTGATGGATATATCCAATCCTCTGGAAATAGTAAATTCAACGGATCAATAATAGTCGACGATCTTGAAGTACAAAGTAATATGCATGAAGATGATGTCACACTATCAGAGGATGCACCAGAGGTTTCACTAGATTATGAAGGCGCTGGACCCGAGTTCTACTACCTTCACGTCACCGAACGAACCATAACGGCCTCTGACTGATAGGAACGTTTTTGCCCGGCCCGCCCACACAACCGATATGGACTGGCCCCACGATCCCGACGGCGACGAGGGCAGCGAAGGGATGCGCAAGTACGGAATGGCGATCATCGCCAAGAAGGTCGACGAAGAAGGAGACTTCCCGCTTTCTGCCGCGGAGTTTGTCGACGAGCACGGCGACGAGCCGATCCGGATCAACCACCAGCGAGTGGTCAGCATGGCGGAGATCTTCGAGTACGTCGAGGCCGAGGAGTTCGATGATATCGTCGATATGCACCGCAAGGTCGGCGACGCGATGCGTCGTGGGGACTTCTGGGACTACCATCCGGTCGGTGCCGATCCCGAGATCAAACACGCCTGAGCCGCGGTGATTCAGGGTACTTATGAGGTAGTCATCCCAAGGAGTGGCTACTGTGACGAACACGCAGGTCACCCTCGTTCAGATCGACAACTACGGCCCGTGGACCGTGACGCCGGAACCCCGTCGGGAGGTCGACCTCCAGACCCTGCAGTCGAGACTGTACGCCGACCTCTCGCAGCTGGTCGGCGATCGGGGGGGCTACGTCTTTTTCACCCGCTTTGATAACATGATCGCGGTGACGAACGGCCTCGATATGGACGATCACGCCGTGATTCAGGAGTCGGTCGGAAACCGCTATCCGGTGAGTATCAGCCTGTCGGTGGCGACCGGCCAGTCCCCCGCGGCGGCGCTGTCCGACGCCACGGAGCGATTGCAGGCGGCCGGGAGCGCACAGGACAAGAGCCGTCGAGAAATCCTCGAAGGACGGGCTATCGAGTCCGACTACCGGACCGATGAGGACGTCCAGATCGCCCACTTCGACGTGATCGACGCGACCGGCGAGTACACGGATCAGTTGAACGCCTTCGATAGCTTCATCGAGATCGAACAGGGCTATGCGGCACTGATGAAGTATATGCGCCAGGAAAACGATGCGCTGTCATTCTTCGTCGGCGGCGACAATATCATCGCAACCTGTCCGGATCTGAGCGCCGACGAGTACGAGGCGGCGATCGATCACGTCACGGCGGTTGCAGACGTTGACCTGCGAGTTGGCGTCGGTATCGGTAGGAACGCTCACAACGCGGGGATGGATGCCAAGCACGCGCTAGAGCACGCCCGGGCCGACGACACGAAAGTCGAATTTCTCCGGTGAGGAGCCGTTTTTTCGGCCTATAATCTACCGCTGGAGCGAATATAAAATTGGTGGGGGTAGCTTTTAGACATCTCCTATGCTATCAGTTCACATGCAAAGCGATCTAACCGTACGCGAAATCATGTCGCGTGACTTCGTCGGCGTGAGCGAATCCGACGACATCACCGATGTCGCGCACGTACTGCGTGAGGAGGAAGCCTCTACGGCGGCGGTCGTCCGAGGGAGCGAACCGGTCGGAATCATCAGTGCCTTCGACTTGCTCCCGCTCGTCCCCGAGCAGGAGTCGGATTCGACGGCTGGGGAGCTCATGCGCGATCCGGAAGCCGAACTGTCCCCGAACGCACCCCTTGTGGAGGCGCTCGACTGGATGTCTACACAGGGAACCGGGCGGTTACTCGTTGTCGAGGGCGAGGAACTCGTCGGTGTTGTGACTGCGGATGACCTGTTGACCGCCACTGCATCGTTGCTGGAGAACGGTGCCGATCCGCGAGAGAGTCCCGAAGCGGTCGGATCGACAAGCGCCGGGGCGGTTGCCGACAGGACCGTTTCGCCGGGGCCGGATTCGGAGTACTCGACACAGAGCGTCTGTGAGAGCTGTGGGACGTTGACCCAGCAGCTCCAGAACTTCAACGGACAGATGCTGTGTGCGGACTGCCGTGACGTGTGATACCAACCCCTCCTCTCTCGACTGGACAACGAAAACCACTCAAAGGGGCATCCCCTATCGTCGTTTGCGCCAGGGGAGCTTGGGCGGTTCAAGCACTCGACTTGTAATCGAGACTCCCGGGGTTCAAATCCCTGCCCTGGCTTGTTTTGCCGCGAACAATTCGTGAGCGGCAACAATCCAACAAAGGATTTGAACTACGCAAATTCGAGCCGTAGCGAGAATTTGCACCGAGTTCAAATCCCTGCCCTGGCTCTATTGCCGCGAACATCCCGTGAGCAGCATAGCGGCAACCGGAGGATTTGAACTACGCAAATTCGAGCCGTAGCGAGAATTTGCACCGAGTTCAAATCCCACTCCTCTTCGTCCGAACCGGTTCGGTTTTATTTCACTGTTACCTACCGGTCTCGCGTGGAAAACGTAACAGATCGGACGAGTAACCCGTTCGGAATGGATCCGTCGTGCGACAACGCACCCAAGGAATCATCGGTAGTGTACGGATATGGGGATGCAAACGCCGATTTCCATCTGATTGGCGACTGTCCCACAATCCACGGAGGGGTCCGGAGCGGGATACCCTTCACTGACAGCGATGCAGGTGCACGTCTGTTGTCGGTGTTCGAGGAGGCAGGCTTCGTCGAGTCGGGCGATCGGTCGGACCCGCGCGTATCAAATCTCTTCAGTAGCTATCTCCACATGTGTAGCCTCCCGGACAACCAGCAGCCCACCGAGAAGCAGTACGACAGACTCGAACCCTTCTTCGACGCCGAGCTACGAGCGATCGCCGCACACGTCCTCTTCCCGGTCGGCGAACGGGCGACGCGCCATGTCTTCGAGAGCTACACCGCCCGGCCAGCGGATGGTCCACTGGACATGGATGCGCTTCACGCCAGTGAACTCCGCGGGAGCGGCTGGCTCGTCGTCCCGATCGCCGAACCCGCCGACTGGGATGACGATCAGGAGGAGGCGTTGCTATCCCGATTGCAGGCGCTGCTGGCGAGTGATTACCGACAGATCTCCGAGCTGGGTCGCTTTGTCGCAACGGATACGCAGTACTTCGTTCGGTAGGGGCTCAGAGCAGGGAACCGACGCCCCTGTATGCGATCCCTGCCCGTTCGGCGGCCGTCCTGTCCCGCGGCGAGTCGCCGACAAAGACAGGCTCGTCAACAGTTCCCGGAAGATTCTCGACCGTGGTGAGCAACGGCCCGGGATCCGGTTTCTGCTCGGGGACGGAGTCTCGGCCGATGACGGCGTCGATCTTGGTGGACAACCCGTGTGATTCCAGTGCCAGCCGGACGGGGCCCTCGGCGTTGAGCGAACAGACGCCGACAGGAACCGAGTGGGCAGCAACGCCGTCGGCCAGCGGTAGCCGTGTCGAGGAACTCGCACCATTCCTTTCGTGCTCGCTAATCGTGTCTTCGACCTCGTCTGCGATGTCGTACGTATCGGCGGCGAGATAGAGATCCCAGAGTCCGCCGTCGGCATCGTCGATGCCGTGGTTCGTGTAGACCGCACGAACGTCCCGGGTGACTGCTCCCCAGTCGACATCGAGTCGAACGAGGGTGCCATCGAGATCGTAGACAACTGCGTCGTACTGGTCGTCGAGCATAGATTGTGATTGAAGGGCGGCAATCAAAGAGACTTCGGCAGTACCGCCAGCCGTTACGATACCGCTTCGACGCTCTCCTCCGGCGTCAGGTGGACTCGACCGGTGCTGGTGACTTCGACCTCGTATCCGTTCGTGGTGAATCGAACTGTTCCGTGAGGTATCCCCGTGGATCCGTCGCTGGTTGAAAAGAGGGAGTCAAGCGCATCCGGGTCGACCGCCTCGTACAGCGGATCGAGCTCCAGCGGATCGACATCGTTGGCGTCTGCGAGGGCCTCCACAACGGCAGTACTGATCCGGTCGTGATTCCCGAGTTTGCTCGCTGCCATTGCAGCACACCAATAGTCTTGTATATAAAAAACTGATGCAAGATCACATAATTATTTTAAACTACTGACGACAGCGGTTCAGTTGATTCGGTCGAGATCCTCAGATAATGTACCATCGCGCCAGTAGCGTCGTCAGCGCATCGAACGCGCGAAACCCGTAGCCAAACGCGAGCGCAGCGGGGAGGCTGCCGACGAGCAGACTCCGCTCGAAGCTGATTCCGTGGACTTCCGATAGTCCGAGTAGCAGAAGAACTGTCGCATACGCACCCACGAGGACCCGTATCTCGGGGATTGGAACTCCAGCAAAGAGACACGGTGCGGAGGAGTACGCGAGCACCTGAACGGTCTCACTGACGCCTGCGCGGTCGTTCGCGACTGGAATCAGTAACATAGTCTGCAGCGCCGCGATCAGATGCAGGGCAGCGGGGGTCACGAACAGTACGACAACCGAGAGCCAGAGGATAGCGGATAACACGGAGGATCCGCCGAAAACTGGAAGCGGCTCGCTCACGAGTACAAGCCGAATCGTTTCCGAAACCAGGACAACGCCCATCGCAAAGAGCAGTCCGGGGGCCTGTTCACCGGGCAAGATGCTGGTGCGGAAGAATCGTCGCGGCGACAGGAGTACTCGTGGAACCGCTCTGAGCAGCGTCGTACCGAGTCCGTCACTCGCTCGGGAGTGCGCTGGTTCGCTCATCAGGCACCGACGTTCTCCTCGCTCTCGAAGGTGGCGGGATCGGGACGGATGTTGGCGTACTGGACCAGTCGGCGGCCGAGCGTCGAGACGCGCGTTTCGAGTTCGGAATCGGCGAACTCGTTGCCGTCGAACGCCCGGGAGGCCTGCGGGACAACGGCCTGATATGGGAGTACCCACGCGTCGAGAGAGCGGCAGACGGATCGCAAGTGATCGAGCGCTGTTACCGGGAACCGACCGCCAGCAACCGCAAGGAGGCCGACAGACGTGTTCTCGAACTCCTCGAAGCCACAGTAATCGAGCGCGTTCTTCAGCGGTGCGGAGTACGATCCGTGATACATCGGCGTGCCGAGAATGACGCCATCCGCACGCGTAATCCGCTGGGCCAGTTCGTCGGCGTCGCCAGCTGAGGGGTGGTCAGCATCGAACATCGGAAGGTCGAGTTCCCGGAGGTCGATTAGATCGATCGTCGCACCTGTTGCCTCGGCACCGGCAAGGGCAACGAGTAGCGACTCCCTCGTGTAACTCTCGTCACGAAGGCTTCCACAGACCGCGACAATGTGTGGTGTCTCGTCCATAGCGAGGGGGTTGTTCTGGGGGAGCAAAAGCGGTGTGGTAGCTATGCTCCTTGCTGTATCGTCAGGACTGCAGGCTGACTACGGGGGTCGCCCCACCCTCGTCGATTTCGACGAGTTCGTCGTCCGCGAGATCATCGAGCAGGCCGCACAGCCACTCCCGGCCGTACTCGCCCTCGGGCACGTAGTCGACCCGGATCCGTGGCCCAAGTTCGTCGAGTTCGAGCTCGTCGTGCTCGCCGAGTACCCGGATCACCCGCCCGCGGAACTGGCGTCGACTCCCCTCGAAACTCGGCTGCGTCGGGACGTCCGGTGCGGTGAAGTCTCCGGTTCCGTAGGCGTGACACCACTCGCGCCATGGACAGCCCGCCCCGTCGCAGGAAGGCGTCTTCTCGCAGGCGACCCCGCCCAGTTCCATGATGGCGTTGTTCCAGACGCGGGACTCGCCGCTGGGCATCAGTGCCGCCGCGGCGGCCTCGAACTGGGTATCGTCGTCTTCGACGTCGAATGCGCGATACAGCACGCGCTTGACGTTGGTATCGACCACAGCATTACCGGTGTTGAACGCGAAACTGGCGACTGCGTTCCCGGTGTAGGGGCCGACGCCCTGTAGTTCCTGTAACTCGTCGGGGTCGGTCGGGAACTCACCACCGTACTCGTCCTCGATCTGCCGGGCAGACTCGTGGAGGTATCTGGCACGGTTGTTGTAGCCGAGACTGTGGTCGCTCCAGAAGGAGACGACATCGGAGCGGTCCGCGTCCGCGAGCGCTGCGGTCGTCGGCCACCGCTCCAGAAAGGAGTCCCAGGCTGTCTCGACGCGTGAGAGCTGGGTCTGCTGGCTCATAATCTCGGAGACGAGAATCTCGTAGGGGTCCGTGGTCTCGCGCCACGGGAACGAGCGGTGGTCGTCCCCGTACCACTCGATCAGGGCGGTGCGCACTTCCTCGACGTCGTCGGGGAGGGACTGCCCGCCGGGAAATGGGGCGTCCTCGGTCGTCGCGTCGTCGGTCATTGGCGGACGTTGGAACGGAGTCGGTTTATCGGCTCTGGTCTCCGTACTTTGGGAGCAAACGGGGCCGTACTCGACAGCGAAAGGGGTATCCGCGTCTCGGCGCAACCCCGAACCATGAGTCTGGACGATCTGACCGCGGACGTCGAGGAGACCTACGAATCGCTGGACGAGGAAATCTCGCTCGATCTCGATGACGACACACGCCAGGAGCTGACGATGCTGATGGCCGCGCTGGACAAAGACGAGGACGACCTGGTCGAGCAGGCTGTCCGCCTGCTGTTCCAGAGTACCGTCGAGACGGGCAAGCTCGATTTCCACCTGCGGAGCGGCTACGATGTCACGTACGACGAGTATCTCTCGGGAATGACCTACGAGGAGATGGGTGGGGGCATCGAGTACCCACAGCAACAACAAAACGACGAGCGCCGCTACCAGTTCTGATGCGCTTTGCCCTCCTCGGCTGGCCGGAAGAGGGTCCGACGCTCCGGCTCGACTGGGAGCGGTTCAGCTACGCCGGGAAGTTCGTGATGTCGAACACGGGCAAGGCCGTACTCTGTGAGGGTCACGCGGGAGACGGCAGCGTCGACCCCGAGGACGTCCTCGCCGCCGTCGCGTTCAACGAGGACCGGACCGACGAGGGAACGCTCTGGCTCCGCTACGTCACGGTGCGGGCCGACCGGCGCAGCGAGGGGCTTGGCCCCGAACTCGTGGGGAAGACGGTCGATCGGGCGATAGAGCGGGGCTACGAACGGCTTCGGATCGCCGTCAACAACCCCTTCGCCTTCGAAGCGCTCTGGAAGGCTGGCTTCGGGTTTACGGGCGAGGAAACGGGCATCGCGGAACTCGTACTCGTGTATCCGCGTGAGAACGCGCTCGACCGACACGACGATGCCACTTCCACAATCGAGTCCTACCAGGACGGCATCGAGCGCCTCGAAGCACGGGATGGCCTCACAGAAACGGAACAGCAGTTCCTCGCGGCCCGACGTGACGCCGAGCCGCCGGCCCCCATCGACCGCAGTCAATAGGCAGAGTCACAGTTCGTTGTCGCAGGACGGACACACTTCCTTCGAGCCGGTCGTCCGGGGAACGACTTCGATCCGACACCGATCGCACCAGCGGAGTTGGTCGGCGGGTCCGTCTGGGGTGTCATGTGTCATATGTGGTCGTACTACAGTGAACTACCCCACCCTGCTCGCGCTGACGCGCTCGCTGAGGGTGGAGCTTCCTGGTTCCGCGACGCGCTTTTTTACGGACGGTCGGCTTGCGCCGACAGTCCGCGCAGGGAGCGCAGTCTCCTCAGGCGTAGATTTGGAGCGTCCCACTCCTACTCGGTGGTGACGGCGGAATCTGTCTCGACCGTCCTTCTTGTCGGACTCTAAGCCGAGACGATGAGTAGTTGCCATCACGGTTCCAGTCTTCGGCTGGCACCGTTATAAATTCATGGAACAGAGTGCAAGCAACTCTGTGGCGGCGCTGTATCCCCTCCCTACTGCGCTGCTTGTCCGCTACGCGGACTGCGCTGCTCGTTGAGGAAGGGGGCTTAGCGCCTCAATTCAGCTAACGGTCGTGAAAGCTTTGCCACGGTGACCCCTTTCCCGTGAACATCCCCGCCGCGAACCGAGGCTATTCAAAACCTCGGCCACTACTGAAAGCCAATGGGAAACGCAGCACTCCGTGATCTGGCTGCCATCGAGACCGTGTCGTTCGACGACCTCGACGGACTGATCGTCGGCGTCGACGCGCACAACTGGCTGTACCGGTATCTGACGACGACGGTGAAATTTACGAACGATTCCGTCTATACGACCGCAGACGGCACCGAGGTTGCGAACCTCGTCGGGATCGTGCAAGGGCTCCCAAAGTTCTTCGAGCACGACCTCGCGCCCGTGTTTGTTTTCGATGGCGGACCATCGGAACTCAAAGCCGATGAGATCGAGGAGCGCCGGGAGGCCCGTGAGACTGCCGAGGAGAAACTCGAAGACGCCAGAGAGCGCGGCGACAGCGTCGCCGTGGCACGGCTGGAGTCGCGCACCCAGCGGCTCACGCCGACGATCCAGGAGACCTCGCGTGAACTGCTGGATCTGCTCGACATTCCGTACGTCGAAGCCCCAGCAGAGGGAGAGGCGCAGGCGGCGTATATGGCCCGAAAGGGCGACGTCGAGTACGTCGGGACGGAGGACTACGACGCCCTGCTCTGTGGCGCGCCCAGAACCCTGCGTCAGCTGACGAGCAAGGGCGACCCTGAACTCATGGAGCTACAGGCCACGCTCGACGAGCACGAGCTGACGTGGGAACAGCTCGTCGACGTTGCGATCCTCTGTGGCACCGATTTTAACCCTGGCGTAACCGGTATCGGGCCGAAGACAGCCGTCAAACTGGTCCGCGAACACGGTGATCTGTGGACCGTCCTCGACGAGCGTGGCGAGCACGTCGAACACGCCGACAGGATCCGATCGCTCTTTCTCGACCCGACGGTGACAGACGACTACGAGTTCTCGACCGAGCCGTCGCCGGACGTCGATGCCGCTCGCGAGTACGTCACGGGAGAGTGGGAGGTCGACGCCGGAGAGGTGGAGCGCGGATTCGAGCGGATCGAGGAGGCACTTACCCAGACCGGTCTCGACCGGTGGACCTGAGGATGGTCGGTTCAGTGAGCAGGGATCACCAGTGATACTGCGTCGCCTGCTGTATCCGGTGGCCGACTCTGACGGTCGCGTAGCCACGCTCAGAACCATCGCGGCACTGCTCGCGTTCGCACTTGGGGTCAGATACACGGGCGTACTCGTCCCGTCGGCACTGGCGCTCGTCACCATCGCGGTCACCGGTGTCGCACTCACCGTCCTTTTCGGGACGCTGGCACAGGTACTCGCCGACCCCAGCCGCATCGAAGCGTTCTCGATTCGGTCATCGTTTGTTCCGGGTCTCAGAGCACTAGCTCTCGCTACCGTTGCACTCGCGCCACCGCTTTTGTTACTTGCGAGTATGGTGGGTGATGTCTCGGGAGAACCCCCGACGAGTGAGGCTACTGGCGTCGTATTGCTGTTCGGCTCGACCGCGACGCTGCTGTTTTTCTTTGCGTGTCTGTACGTCTTCCCCGCCCTGCTCGCCATCGCGACAACCCGCGGATCCGTTCGCCGCGCGGCTGATCGAGAGCTTCTCGTACCGGTCCTGAGCGATCTCTCTTACCTCTCGCGGTGGACGCTCGGGCTCGTCCTGCTGATTCCTGCGATGAGCCTCGTGACGACGAGCCTCCAGTCAGGTGAAGTAGCTGGTGTGCTCGCCGCTGGTGGTGCCGCCCTGCTCTGGGTTGCTGGCGCTCGCGTCGTCGGTGACGGCTACGACATGGCACTCGGAACTCGTACTGTCGAGTAGCCAGTCCACAGCAGACGACGAACGGAGTGGGGGAAAACGCCTATTTCAGGCCCTCGACAGCTTCGATTCGGCCGTTTCGAGAATACGATTGCGAAGCGCCTGTCCGGAGTTCGAATCGAAGACGTGGATCGCGTCCTCGGGGAGATGTGCGACGAGCCGATCGCCCGACTGAACCGTTCGCATTCCGCCAACGGTGGCGACGAACGTCTCGCTATCGACCGAGCCGAGTTCCTCATCGTCGAACGCGAGATAGACGATATTCTCGTCGCCGGTCGGTTCGACGACGTCGACTGTCACACCGACATCGTGCGGACCATCTGGCGTACCCTCCCGAAGCTCGATGTCTTCGGGACGAACACCGAGTATCATTTCTGTCCCGCCTTCGGCGAGTTCGGTGGCCATCTCCCCGACCGGATAGTCGAAGTGCTCGCCAGTGAGGGCGGCAGTTTCGCCCTGTCCGTCCAGCGTCATATCGAAGAAGTTCATCGACGGTTCGCCGACGAAATCAGCGACAAAGAGGTTTGCGGGCTGATGGTAACACTCCAGTGGGGTGCCAACTTGCTGAAGTTCGCCGCCGTCGAGGATCGCGACCCGATCGCCCATGGTCATCGCCTCGGTCTGGTCGTGGGTGACGTAGACGGTCGTCGTTTCGAGATCCTCCTGCAGGCGCTGGAGTTCAGTTCGCATCTGGGCACGGAGCTTTGCGTCGAGGTTCGAGAGTGGTTCGTCCATCAGGAACACCTCGGGATCGCGGACGATCGCCCGTCCCAGCGCGACACGCTGTTGCTGGCCGCCCGACAGTTCTCCCGGCTTTCGGTCGAGCAACTCACCGATTCCCATCATCGACGCGGTATCCTCGACGCGGTCGTCGATCTCGTCGCCCGGCAGGTCGGTCGACTCCTGCAGACCGAACGCCATGTTCTCGTGAACAGTCATGTGTGGATACAGCGCGTAGGACTGGAACACCATCGCGATATCCCGGTTCTTCGGGGGGATGTCGTTGATCACGCGATCGCCGAGTCTGATCACGCCGTCCGTGATCGATTCGAGCCCTGCAATCATGCGTAGCGTCGTCGACTTCCCACAGCCCGACGGTCCGACGAGGACGAGAAACTCCCCGTCCTCGATATCGATCGATACGTCGTCGACGGCGATAATCTCGCCGCCGTCGTCTTCAGTGAATACTTTCGTTATATTTTCGAGTCGTGTTTCGGCCATTGTCAGATCTCCTCCGATACCCGGATCGTTTGTCGCTCGATCATACCTGTACCCCCTCGGCGAACTTGTCTGCGAACAACACGTACACCAGCAGTGTCGGGAGTGCCGTGATCAGCGCACCGGCCATCCGCAGCGGATAGTCAACGCCTTCGAGCGCCTGTCCGAGCCCCGAAAGGATCAGCGTGGCAGAGGCCGCGGGGTCGTTCACGCTGCCAATAATCGTCAGCGAGAACAGGAACTCGTTCCAGATCTGGGTGAACTGGAAAATGAAGACCACGGCGAACATCGGGATCGACAGCGGCAGGACAATGCGCCGGTAGATCCGCCAGATCGACGCCCCGTCGAGTCGTGCTGCTTCGATCATCTCCCAGGACATCGTCTTGTACTGGGAGCGAAACAGCAACACACAGATGGGTATCCCGTACGCGGTATGGGTGATGATCAGCTCGAGGATCGTCGCGTGGTGTTCCGACAGCAGCGGCAGGTCCCAGAGCAGGCCCAGTCGGTAATCGAGCATTGCGTACTGGTTCCAGAACTCGAATAGCGGGACGATCACTGCCTGATACGGAACGAAGATCCCGGCGATAAACAGCGCGAACACCGCGATCTGACCCCGCCACTTGACGAGAGTCAAACCGTACGCCGCCATGCTGCCGAAAATCGCACAGAGTATCGTCGCCGGAATCGTAAACAGGAGGCTGTTTACCATACCGACCGCGAGCGCATCAAACG
Organism: Natranaeroarchaeum aerophilus; assembly: GCF_023638055.1. Taxonomy (NCBI): domain Archaea; kingdom Methanobacteriati; phylum Methanobacteriota; class Halobacteria; order Halobacteriales; family Natronoarchaeaceae; genus Natranaeroarchaeum; species Natranaeroarchaeum aerophilus. The sequence continues at coordinate 173,429 of NZ_JAKRVY010000004.1, forward strand.
CGAACACCCACTTTTCGACGGTAAAGGCCTCTGCAGTCGAGAGTCCCTCCGGTATGAAGGGCCAGGCAGGGGGTGCAAAGGGGAGCGTCTCCCGAACCCCTCTCGAGCTTTTGATCGAGGTGACGATCCCCGACTGGATCGGGATGAGGTAGAATACGACGAGTCCGACCAGCGTCGCATAGAGTCCGGCTGCGCGGAGATTGATCCGCTCGGATAGCGTTTCCTCTTCGGTCGTCTCGGTCGTCTCCTGGCTCATAGATTCCCTCGTTTGTACTGGTTGTACAGATACGGTGCAATGACGGCAAGCGACATCACGAACAGCGTAATCGCAATCGCCGAGCCGTACGCCCACTCCGAGCGCTGAAACGCCTCCCTGACCATCTTCGTCGCGAGGATGTCGGCACCGCGCCGGGGTCTGTAGCCGTCAAACGTCGCGTACAGGAAGTCGAAGGCTTTCAGCGCGAACAATACCAGCACGACAGACGCGCTGACCATCGCCGGACGAAGCTGTGGGATGATGACTCGCCAGTACATCCGGAGCGTGTTCGCCCCATCGACTCTGGCCGCCTCGTACTGATCACTGGGAATCGATCGCAATGCGGCGAGGTAGATGACCATCGTGTAGCCACTGAACTGCCAGACCAGTGCGAATATCACTGACCCCAGTACCAGCCGTGGATCCCCTAACCAGTTGTACGGGCCGAGACCGAACACTCCGACGAACTGGTTGACGATTCCGTTGTTGACGTTGTACATCCACCGCCAGAACTGGGCCGTGACGATAAAGGACAGGGCAAACGGCAGCAGGTAGATCGTCCGCAGTGTGCGGCCGAACCGGATCTCCCGATCCAGCAACAGCGCCAGCGCTAGCCCGATTGCCAGACATGCCACTGTAAAGACGATGAGCAACACGAGCGTGTTGCGCGTCGCCGCCCACATCCCCGGATCATCGAACATCGCCCAGTAGTTTCCGAGGCTCAGGCTGCTGTAATCCGGTTCACCAAAGCCCGAGTACGACGTCAACGAGAGCAGCAGGTTCCAGCCGATCGCCGCGTAGACGAAAAACCCCATCAACAGGAACGGGGGGAGCCAGAACGGCGCGGACTGGACGAAGTCGCTGTCCAGCCAGCGTCGAACTCTGGACCGCTCCCTGACGGCTCCCCCGTCAGTGCGGATCTCCTTTGTTCGACTACGCAACAGATCTATCAATCGTTTCATAAAAAGGAGAGGTAGTTAGAAGACGTCCATGAAGCCGTCAGTGGCACTCTCGACGTCGAACGGATCCGCGAATTCGTTGTTCAGGACCTCTTCGAGATCGGCCTGCGTGCTCTGGTCGACCGCGAGGCCGTGAGCCAGCGTCGGCGGCTTTTCTTCGGCGTTGTCGAAGTCCTCGATGGTGTCGGCGAGGTACGGACTGAAATCGTCCGTGGGAGTCCCTTCGCGTGTCGGAATCGACCCTTTAAGCCGGTTGAACTCGACCTGTGCCGTCTCCGATCCGATGAATCGCATGAATGCAGCGGTCTCTTCGGGACTCGGGTTGTCGCCGGGGTAGATGAACGAGTCGATGTGAAGGCCGTACATCTCCTCGGTGCCGGGGAACTGAACGGCATCCCACTCTTCGCCGTACTCCAGCCCCTCGGTGATGTACGCTCCGGCGACCCAGTTCCCGTTGTGAATAAAGGCCGCGTCGCCGCTCATGATGTCCTGGTTGACCTCGGTAAAGTCCACGGACGCGGCGTCGGCGTTGATGTAGTTGTCGAGCATCTCTTCGAGCGCCACGAAGGTCTCTTCGACTTCGCTACGGTCGCCGTTCCCCTCGATGAAGTCCATGTAGGCATCGTGACCGTGGATGCTCTGCATCGTCACCGCCCACGTCTGGAGGATGCCCCACGGTGCAAGCGAGAAGCCAAACGGCGTCGCGTCGGTCTCCGTATCGATGGTATCGAGCGCATCGAGCAGGTCGTCAACGTCGTTGAGGCTCTCGGGGTCGACGCCCGCGTCTTCGACGACCTCGACGTTGTAAAAGAGGTCGTTCATCCGGTGTGAGCCGATCGGCACTGCGGAGAAGCCGTCCTCGGTCTCACAGGCCTCCACGGCTTCCGGCGCGTGGGCGTCCTTGAGTCCAGCCTCGTCCCAGACATCGGCTTCGATGTCACCGAGTACACCCTCGTACTGTTCGAGGTTCGCACCGGGCCATCCGGCGAAGGAGCTCGGCGGGTCCCCGCCCTGAAGACGGTTCGCGACCGTCTGGTCCAGGTCGACGTTCCCGCCGCCCCCGATCGGGCTTTCGTCGATATCCATCCCAGGATACTCGTCCGCGAGCGCGCCGAACAGTGCATCGGCCGCTTCCGCGCCGTCACCGCCGGTCCAGCCGTGCAGGACTTCGAGTGTGTTACTCCACTCGTCGCCGTTGCCGTTACCGGTACCGTTGCCGGTACCGTTCCCGCCGTTATCATCGTCCGATGTAAGACAACCGGCCAGGGTCAGTACCGTACCGGCCCCTGCTGTCCCTTTGAGTATTTTGCGCCGCGATAGTGTAGAATCGTGTCCTGATTTTCTGGCTGTCATGTTACCACATGGTAATGGTACACGAGCACATACTTAACGATTTTTAATAATCATTACGTGATCGTTCAACACCCTTGTAGTAGAACCCTCGGTGTATTCGATCGCTTGATCGAAGTTGAATATTCTGAGAACCCTATATTCTCGGCAGTGTTCGTAAGATTTGACGACCGCCTGAGACCGCTCTCTCGAAACCAGTTCCTCACTGAGCCGTATCGCTGGATTTTACGCGGGTCCCTGCGAAGGACCGAGTATGGCAGACGACGACTACCGCACGGAGGAGGACAGCCTCGGCGAGATGCAGGTGCCGGCGGACGCGTACTGGGGCGCACAGACCCAGCGCGCCGTCGAGAACTTCCCGATCAGCGGCCTGACCTTCGGTCGGCGGTTCGTCCGCGCGCTCGGCGTCGTCAAGAAATCAGCCGCACAGGCAAACCAGGATCTTGACCTCGTCCCCGAACAAAAGGCCGATGCGATCGTCGAAGCCGCCGACGAGGTCATCGCAGGCGAACACGACGATCAGTTCCCCGTCGATGTCTTCCAGACGGGGAGCGGGACCTCATCGAACATGAACGCCAACGAGGTGATCGCGAACCGTGCAACCGAGATCGTCGGCGGCGAGATCGGCAGCCGGGAGATTCACCCGAACGACCACGTCAACTTCGGTCAGTCGAGCAACGACGTGATCCCGACCGCGATGCACGTGGCAGCGCTCGAAGCTGTCGAGAAGGATCTTCTCCCCGCCCTCGAAATTCTCGAAACCGCTCTCGCAGAGAAAGAAGAGGAGTTCGATGGGATCGTCAAGACGGGTCGTACACACCTGCAGGATGCAACACCAGTCCGCCTCGGGCAGGAGTTCGGCGGCTATCGGTCCCAGATCGAGAAGGGGATCACACGCGTCGAGTCGACACGCGAGCATCTCGGTGAGCTTGCACTGGGCGGCACGGCAGTTGGCACCGGCCTCAACACCCACGAGGAGTTCGCCGAGCGTGCGGCCGAATACATCAGCGAGGAGACCGGTCTGGCGTTCCGCGAGGCCGACAACCACTTCGAGGCGCAGGCGGCCCACGACGCGATGAGCGAGGCCCACGGTGCGCTCCGTGTCGTCGCCGGATCGCTGAACAAGATCGCCAACGATCTGCGCTTGCTCGCCTCCGGCCCCCGGAACGGACTCGGCGAACTCGAACAGCCCGAGAACCAGCCCGGCTCCTCGATCATGCCCGGCAAGATCAACCCGGTCGTCGCCGAGTCGGTCAACCAGGTTCACAAGCAGGTCGTCGGTAACGACGCCGCCGTCTCCGCCGGTGCGGCCGAGGGACAGATCGACCTGAACCTCTACAAGCCCGTTCTCGCCTACAACTTCCTGCAGTCCGCGAACATGCTGTCCAACACCAGCGAGGTGTTCGCCGAGTGCTTTGTCGATCCGCTGGAGGCCAATGCCGAGCACTGCGAACGACAGGTCGAGCAGTCGATGGCGCTTGCGACCGCGCTCAACCCGCATATCGGCTACGACAGGGCCTCGACTGCGGCGAAGACGGCGCTCAAAGAGGGGAAGACGGTCCGCGAAGTCGTGATCGAGAACGGCTATCTGTCCGAGGACGAGGCGGACGAGGTCCTTGACCCCGCAAAGATGACTTCGCCCGGAATCCTCGGCGACAACTGACGACAGACCGAACCCGGATACGCATATTTGACATTTCCTGCCCGCGTCTCTCATACTCCCGAGTTGGTTTCTGATTGATTCGGTAATGCTTGTGTTGCCCCGTGACCGAACCGGCGTCTGTCGGTTCTCAGAGGCCACTACGACCGTGTTACCAGTCTTCACAGGCGAGAACAATCCCGTGTAGTTTTGAGGCCTCAATTCGAAGTCGTAGTATGCACACCTGTCGTATCTGTAATCAGACGTTTTCCACGAAGCTCCGGCTGGAGCTTCACCGCGACACCTGCGTAGCGGAGACGCTGCTCTGCCAGCAGTGCGGTGACCAGTTCAGTGAGGCCGCCGCGACGCGAGACGGCTGGCACTATCGGTGCCCGAACGACGACTGTGAGGGGGAGGGGCTGACAGAAGATCTGTATCGGCTGGACGCAACTGGCGTCGAGCAGAATCAGTAGTTCGGCGGCGTTCGGAGATCACAGGGCTCTGCAACGATGCGAACAGTAGTCAGTGCAGCGATTTTCGTTGCTCTTTTCCTGTACTCTTTTCACTTCGAATAGTGTAGTATAATACTTCAAATAGTGAAGCGTATAGATTCAAATACTATAGTGTATTACTTCAATTTTCGAAGCCAGTTTGGGGCCGTCGCTGCGGCCGGAACTGAACGGTTTTTTACCCCTCGCCGACCGAGAGGCCAACAATGACCGAGTACGATTACGAGGAACTCGGCCTCGTTGCCGGGCTGGAGATCCACCAGCAACTCGATACGGCAACGAAGCTGTTCTGTAACTGCCCGACTGAGCTCCGCGAGCCCGAGGAGTCGACGCGCCGGTTCACCCGCTATCTCCATCCGACGAAATCCGAACTCGGCGAGATCGACGACGCCGCGCTCGAAGAGAGTCAGGTCGACCGCGAGTTCGAGTATCTGGCCTACGACACGACCTGTCTCGTCGAGGAGGACGACGAACCGCCACGGGAACTGGACGAGGAGGCGCTCGCGGTCGCCCTCGAAATCGCCCAGCTGCTGGATATGACGCCGGTTGACCAGGCCCACGTCATGCGAAAGATCGTCGTCGACGGCTCGAACACGACCGGCTTCCAGCGGACGACGAAGATCGCCGACGAGGGCGAGATCAGTACGGAGGAGGGTCCGGTCGGCATCGAGGACCTGATGCTCGAAGAGGAGAGCGCCCAGCGCGTCGCGGAAACCGAGGACGGTGTCCGGTTCAGTCTCGATCGGCTGGGGATCCCACTCGTCGAAATCGGCACGAAACCCGATATCTCGACGCCCGAGCAAGCCCGGAACGCTGCCGAGCGTATCGGCATGCTCCTTCGCTCGACCGGCGCAGTAAAGCGCGGGCTGGGGACGATCCGCCAGGACGTCAATATCTCGATCGCCGACGGCGCGCGCGTCGAACTCAAAGGGGTTCAAAGTCTCGACGATATCGACGATATCGTTCGCAACGAGGTGCAACGACAGGCCCGACTCCTGGAGATCCGCGATGAACTCGAAGCGCGCGAGGCCGAAGTCGGCGAGATACAGGACGTCACGGACGTCTTCGCGGATACGGACAGCGGTGTCATCCGCGGCGCGCTGGACGACGACGGGGCAGTCACCGCGGTTCCCCTGTATGGCTTCGACGGACTCGTCGGCGCTGAGCTTCAGCCCGACCGTCGACTCGGGACCGAGCTTTCGGATCACGCGAAACGCCACGGCGCGGGCGGCATCTTCCACACCGACGAGCTACCGGCCTACGGCGTCACCGAGGAGGAAGTCACTGCGCTACGAGAGGCGGTCGGAGCAGACGAAAACGATGCCGTCGCCATCGTCGCCGCGAGCCCGGAGGTCGCCAAAAACGCCATCGAGGCCGCCGCGGAGCGAGCCGAGACCGCCATCGAGGGCGTCCCGGAGGAAACTCGGGACGCGAATCAGGATACCACCTCGAAGTACCTTCGACCCCTGCCCGGCGCGGCGCGAATGTATCCCGAGACGGACGTCCCGCCGGTCGAGCCGGACGTCACGGAGGTCGAGGAACCCGAACTCCTCACCGAGAAGGTCGAACGGTATCAGACGGAGTTCGACCTCGGCGAGGGGCTGGCCGAGCAGGTCGCGTATGGCCGCAAAATGCCGTTGTTCGAGCGCGCCGTCGCGGACGGTGTCGACCCGACGCTCGCGGCCGGGACGCTCGAAAGTACGGTGACAGAACTCCGCCGCGACGACGTGCCGGTGGAGGCACTCGACGACAAGCACTTCCTCGACGTCTTCGCGCTCGTGGAGGGTGGCGACCTCGCCAGGGAGGGCGTACCGGACCTGCTGACTGCGCTTGCCGAGGAGCCGGACGCCGACGCCGCAGCACTCGCGGAGGAGAAAGGACTCGGCAGTGCGGGCGAAGAGGAGGTACGGGAGGCGGTTGTCGAGGTCGTCGAACGCAACGCCGAGCAGGTCAGCGAGGAGGGAATGGCCGCCTTCTCCGGGCTGATGGGCGAATGCATGGGCGCGCTCCGCGGGAAGGCCGACGGTGATCTCGTCAGTGAACTGCTACGCGAAGAGATACAGAAGCGAGCCTGAGTACCGGTAATCACCGCTTACTTCGGCCGTATGGAGTTCATACTAAGGATAGATACAGTTGTAGCGTCACATATGAGTGGGCCACACGAACTGACCCCCGAACAGATCATCGAAGACGAACAGGGCCCGGACGTGCTGACGGCGAGCGATCTTCTCGCCGATCACGTAGAGGCCGGAACACAGGAACCGGAAGCAGCACCCAAGTGCCCCCGCGATGACTGGCTATGGCTGGACAAAGAAAAGCTCGATCGGAAGGAAATCGTCGCCGCTCAGTCGCGATCCTGACTGACCGACTCCGTCTTCCGATTGAGCGATTCCGTTGCCCGACGGACGATGCCGAGTAGCGTCACTGCCTCCCGGTCGGTCGGGTGGGCTCGCCCGATCAGACGCCGGAACATACGGCCGGACTTCGCACGCTTTTCTTCTGGATGGCCGATCCCCGCGAGCAGGTCGTCGAACTGGTCGTAAAGGCGTTCGATTTCGGCCTCGCTGGCACGATCCCGCTCGACATCCGGTAGCTGGGTGTCGGAGATCGCCAGATTCCGGAACTCGTAGAGCGTGATCGTCGCTGCCTGACCCAGGTTGAGCACCGGATACTCCTCGCTGGCCGGGATCGCACAGATCTCGTCGAGGCGTGCGAGTTCCTCGTTCGACAGTCCGTTGTCCTCGCGACCGAAGACGAGGCAGGTCGGCGCATTCACCGTTTCGAGCTCCTCGGCCAGCTCCGCGGGCGTCGAGAACGGATATCGGACGTGTCTGGTCGCGTTCTGGTTCGTCGTGGCGGTCAGCCCGACCGTATGGTACTCGGAGACGAGATCCTCGAACGTGATCTCGGTGGCGTTTGGCAGGACGTCCTCGCGGGCCTGTCCGGCGTAGCCGTAGGCCTCGCCGTCCCGGTCGAGTTCGGGCGGGTCCACGAGCAACAGCTCCGAGAACCCGAAGTTCTTCATCGCACGGGCGATGGTCCCGACGTTGCCGGGTGTCTGTGCGTCAACGACCGCGACGGCGGGAGCCTCACTCATTCGCGCCGGGGTACTCCTGATCCAGGTCCCGCATGTCGGTCTTCTCGGTGACGGCCCACTCCTCTTTGCGCTGGTCGTCGTCGACCGTGGGTGGATCCGGTAGCTCGTCGGGTTCGGTCGCGACGTGTTCGACGCCGTCGTACCCCTCGGGTGCGCGCCCGCCGTCGAGGAACCACTCGTGGAAGGCGTCGTCGAACTCGTCGGTCTCGGCGTACTGGCTCCCCCCGTCCTCGCGGAACCAGTAGACGAGGTCGTTCTCGTGGTCGCCACAGAGCAACACTTCCGAGAGCGGTTCGCCGTAGACGACCTCGCTCGGATTGTACTCTTCCGGATTTTCCTCGCCGTGTTCGAGCCAGCAGGCGTCACACGGCGCGTCGACGATATCCTGTAGCCGAACGAGTCGCTTTTTTGCATCCAGCGGCATCTCTTCGAGCGGCCGGAGCTCCCCCTCGTCGGTGAAGACGGCGTCCTCATCGAAGCGCCACCCGCGAAGACCGATGCTTACCTTGCTCATACTCCGGGGTAGCCACCGCGGGAGTAAAAAGAGCGCGTCTGCGGGTCGATCGGTCCTCGGCCCTGGCGCCGCGGAGAACTACCGGGCAGCCATCAGGTGTACCGGTCCCCCTATAGTGCTTCGCTCCCAGTCATCGTACATGCAAAACGTCGACGCGGCGGGGCTCGGTATCGGCGACGACCATCCTCCACGTATCATGGGCGTGCTGAACGTCAGCGAGGAGTCGCCCTACGACCCGAGCGTCTACGACGACCCGGGCGAAGCAGCGGCCTACGTCGACAAGGAACTCATCGGAGAGGGTGCCGATATCGTCGATGTCGGTCTCGAATCGGCCAACAAGCGCTTCGAGGTCCTGTCGGCCCAGGCAGAACTCGAACGGCTGGATACGGCGATCGAGACGATCGAGAGTGTGAGCGGTGACGCCGTCTTCTCGATCGAGACGCGCTACGCGAGCGTTGCCGAAGCCGCCCTGGATCGAGGCTTCGACATGGTAAACGACATCTGTGGCTTTGCAGACCCGGAGATGCCGGAGATCTGCCGGGAGTACGACGTCGCCGTCGCGAAGATGGCAAGCCCGGCCGATCTGGAGCGCCCCGGAGCGATCGCGGACATCGACTGGGAAACACGTCGCTCGCCCGAGTGGGCGGCCGGGGCCGACTACGTCGATCGCCTGTACGAGGCGCTCAAACAGAACGGGCTGACCGACAAGACGATCGTTGATCCCGCCTTCGGCGGCTGGAGCGAGGCCAAGACGATCGAGGACGATCAGGAGACGTTCCGGCGGCTACGGGAGTTCCGCGGCTTCGGCCAGCCAATGTTGGTCTCGATCAACCGGAAGAACTTCCTGGGTGATGTGGCCGGCCGCGAGACCGAGGAACGCCTCCCAGTGAGCCTCGCCGCGACGTCCATGGCGGTCGAACGTGGTGCACACGTCATTCGCACCCACGATGTTCGCGAAACGGTCGACGCGGCCCTGATCGGCCACGAGTTCGGGCGGACGTCCTCCCGACAGTCGAGCGACGGGGTACGCGTCGACCAACTGGACGCCAGGACGCCGGGCGACATCGGTCGGCATCTCGATCGGATCGGCGCGACCGAGGTCGACCCAGCCGCGCTCACCACGCGAACGATCGAGGTGAGCGGGCTGGGCACGGAGATGATGAACCGTATCGCCACGACAGCGGAGCAGACCGGTGTACAGTTCGTTTCCGGGGCCGAGAGCAGTCTCCTTGTCGGGTCGGATCGTGCGCTGGAATCCCTCGTCGAAACGCTCTCCGAAAAGACAGATTCTCACGCGGCAAACAGCTCTAAAACGAGGATAGAGCGCGTTATGAGGAAACTGCAAGCAATGCTTGAGTAAGAGAAAGCTTATGCCACAGGACCAGAAAGAGTGGATTGGAAGCCGGAAGGGCCCTCGGGTAGGGGTACTTGGAGGCGCCATTCCGGCCCACATCAGCGGCTTGCTGTGGACTCACATCGACCAGCGACCGCGTTGGGTAGCCAGTTCTCGTACGGTATGTCCGTCTGTCAGTGATCCGATCTCGGAGGTGCCAGTATGCAACTAGCCGAGTGGGAGCCGGTATACGAGGCGATCCTCCGGGAGTTCGGATTCGGTCGCTCGGCTGACGAACGGGCACGGGACATCCTCGCGGAGTATGCGACGCCGTTCTCGTTCGATCGGTTCGCCGAACTGTCGGGGGCGACGGTCGCTATCGCGGGCGGTGGCCCCTCGATGGAGCACGAGACGGCGGTCGCCGAAACAGCGGAGGTTGTCGTTGCCGCCTCGGTCGCCGCGGATCTCCTCCTGGAGGTGGGAATCGACATCGACCTGATGGTCACGGATCTCGACAAGAACGTCGAGACGGCAATCGATCTGTCACACGCGGGCGTGCCCGTGGCAGTTCACGCTCACGGCGACAATATCCCCGCGCTCCGCGAATACCTCCCCGAGTTCGAGCAAGGGCAGGTGCTTGCGACGACACAGGCGGCCCCCAGTGAGTCGGTCTACAACTTCGGTGGATTCACCGATGGCGACCGCGCGGCGTTTCTCGCCGACGAGTTCGGTGCCGGAGAGCTACGGTTCCCTGGGTGGGATCTGGATGACGAGGACGTCGCTCCGATGAAACGCCAAAAGCTCGACTGGGCAGAACGACTGCTGTACTGGCTCGAACACCGACGTGGAGAGGAGTTCGACATCCTGGACGGACGGCGTGAGCGGATCGATACGACCGATCTCCCCCTCTAGCGCGGGTTGAGGACGACCTTCCCGGAGGACTGTCGATTCTCGATGTATTCGTGCGCGGCAGCAGCCTCGTCGAGGGGGAACGATTCGCCGACGATGACCTCCAGATCGCCGCTGGTGAGGCCCTCTGTTAGCTCCGGGACGGCTTCGAGGACGCGTCCGGGGTCCGTCGAGCGTGCCCGACCGAGATGATACCCGATCACGGTCTTGTTCTCGAACAGCAGGCGACCGGTATCGACCGTCGCGGTGTCGCCGCTGGCGGCACCGTACGTGACAACTCGCCCGAACGGCGTGAGCGCGTCGAGACTCTCGTGGAAGGTCTCGCCACCTACACCATCGAGTACGAGGTCGACGCCCTCGCCATCGGTGAGCGAATCGATTTCCTCGACGAAGTCGGTCTCGGTGTAGTTGATCGGGTGATCACAGCCAAGTTCGCTCGCGAGATCGAGCTTTTCGGCCGTGCTCGCGGTGCCAAACACTTCTGCACCTGCCTGTGAGGCAAGCTGGACCGCCGCGGTTCCGACGCCGCCCGCGGCAGCCTGGATCAGGACGCGCTCGCCCGCTTCGAGACCGCCCCAGCCGAACAGACAACCGTGTGCGGTGAGGAACTGAACGGGGAAGCCCGCGGCTTCGTCGAAACTCATCCCCCCGGGAATCGGGAAGATTGCCTGTGGATCCGCGAGAGCATACTCCGCGTACGCACCACCAGGAACGGTCGCGACGACTCGATCCCCCTCGTCCAGATTGACACGCTCTCCGGTTGCATCGATCCGACCCGCCGCTTCCATCCCTGGCACGTATGGTGGCTCTGGACCGCCGGGATACTTTCCGCGGCGCTGCATGATATCGGCGAAGTTGATCCCGGCGGCCTCGACCTCGATCCGGACCTGTTCGGGACCGGGCTCCGGTCGATCCTGTTCTGTCACCGTCATCGTCTCCGCGCCGCCGAACGAGTCCACGAGGACTGTTTGCATCATGTCTGGTTTGGGAGGCGATATGTATAAAACATCACCAACGCTGAGAAACTATTTGAGCGTTGCTCGTTTGTTTCTAATAATAGGTGTACTGAATTGTTGATGGCTGTGCTGCTTCATCTGGTGACAAATAGATGTATTAGTATCTGGTAGGTTCCTATCTCATCTCGACAAATATGCGTATAGCTCCCGCGGTACATACGAAAACGGGAACCGGGAAATAAAAGGTGGGGTAGAGCAAAGAACGAAGTGATTATGCATCATCCTGGTCCGCCTCGTTTCGAGGCAGTCGGTTCCGAGATCGATCTCGCACCGAGAGATCCCGATCCTTCCGCAACGTATCGCTGGTCAGTCGTCGACGCACCCCAAGAGAGCAACGCAACGGTCGGGTCCGATCCCGTCGAAACCTTCGTTCCCGACCAGCCCGGCACGTACACGATCGGACTGGACGCCCCCGATGGCGAGCACCGGCTGACGATTCGGGCGTTCCCCGCGAGTTACAGTCAGCCGGCACTGGACCCCGCGGGCTCCGGACCACGATCCGGCTCTGGGTTCCGGTCCGGCTCCGGTCTCCGTCCGACGTCCGGGCTCCAGTCCGGTTCCGGATTCGCCAGTGGAAGCGGCACGTCCCCCGGCGTGGAAGGCACCGGTGACAGACCACGGATTCGTCTCGACGGTCACGTCGACGGCGACTACGTCGTCCTCGCCGCCGAGGCAACACCGCCGGTCGGCAGCAGCCTCACTATCGACGACCTCGATGTCGAGTTCTTCGCCGATAACCGCGATGCGGCAACGGACGACGACATCACGGTCGATGGACACACTGCCCGCGTGCCCGTCGAAGCGATCGGCGAGTACAGCCGCTTTCACGCTGTCGCCGTCGCGCCGAACGCTTACAGCGTTGCCGACGCAGTTGGCGTCGATACTGGCGGCGACGCAGTCACAGTCGACCGCCTCAACGAACCGCCGGAGTGGGGCAAAAACGTCACGCTGTACGAAATCTACGTACGGACGTTCTCCGACGGCGACGAGCCGACGTTCCAGGCGCTCTCGGATCGGCTCGATGAACTCGCCGACTTCGGCGTCGACTGCATCTGGCTGACGCCGGTGCTCCAGAACGACGACTTCGACCACGGCTACAACATCGTCGACTTCTTCTCGATTGCCGACGATCTGGGTAGCCGTGAGGAGTTCGAGTCGTTCATCGAGGACTGTCATGATCACGACATCAAGGTCCTCTTTGACCTCGTGATGAACCACTCTGCCCGCGAACACGAGTTCTTCAAGCGCGCCGAGATCGGCGATCCCGAGTACCGGGACTGGTACGAGTGGGAGGATCCGGACAACGACAAGCCGGGCACGTACTTCGACTGGCCCTACATCGCGAACTTCAACTTCGACAATCTGGAAGTTCGTCGACACCTCCTCGATGCCGTCGACGAGTGGGCACCCCTGGTCGATGGCTTCCGGTGTGACATGGCGTGGGCCGTCCCGACGAGTTTCTGGCAGGAGCTCCGGGACCGCGTGAAATCTCAGGACTCGGAGTTCCTCCTGCTCGACGAGACGATTCCGTATATCGCGGATTTCCACGAACTCTGTTTCGACGTCCACTTCGATACGACGCTGTATCACAACCTCCGGCAGGTCGGCAACGGCGCGATGGACGCCTCCTCGATCACCGATGCCATCGAGAACCGCGCGCGGACCGGCTTCCCGGACCACGCGGCGTTCTTGCTGTACATGGAGAACCACGACGAGAGCCGCTACGCCGAAGAGTGTGGCAAGACCCAGGCCAAAGCCGCCGCTGGCGCGCTCTTTACTCTTCCCGGGATCCCGCTGCTCTACGCCGGACAGGAGATCGGCGAGGAGACCCGCCGCGAGAAGGTCGACTGGCACAAAGCTGACGAGGACCTGCGGAACCACTACCACGCGCTGGTGACCGCCCGTGACGAACTTGCACCGCTTAGCTACGATGCGGCCTACGAGGAAGTCGAGAGTGAGGCCTCCCACGAGGGCGTCGTCGCCTACGCGCGCGAGCAGGACGGGGAACGCGTTGTCGTTGTGCTGAACTTCGGTCCCGACGCCGAAGCCGTCTCTGTGGATGAAGCGGTCGGCTCCGAGGATCTGCTCTCCGGCGAGGACGTCAACGCGGCCGACGCGGACGTGCTCGTCGAGGACGTCGTCGTCGTTCCGGCCGAGTAGGACGAACAGATTTATTAGCCGTTCTCTCCCCGTTCTTTCCGTACTGGGCGATGGAGTCCGCCTGACCCAACCGCTGGCATCCGCTGGCTGATGACTCCTGTCTACACCCATCACAGCTATGTCAGGCACGCACCCTCTCGTCAGAGTCGAAACGATACTACTGATCGCCGTCGGCGGATTTGCCGGGTCGAACCTCCGGTACTTTATCGAGCTAACGATTCCATCGACACTTGGTGCGACCTTTGGCGTTAACGTGCTCGGAAGCTTCGCACTCGCCGTGATCCTCTACGAGGCGTCGGCCATCGGCGCGCTCTCGGACAGGTCGAAGTTCGTGTTCGGGACCGGCTTTCTCTCCTCGTTCACGACGTTCAGCACGTTCGTATTCGACGTGATCTCCGTCGACCCGGTCGTTGGCCTCGCGTACGTTCTCGCCAGTTATGCAAGCGGCTTCGGGGCGGTCCTGCTCGGCCGTGTCTTCGTGAACAGGGCAATCGTGCCGCGGGTGGAGGTGGCGTAGATGGAGGCTGCATACCTGATTGGCACCGGTGGAGCGATCGGTGCAGTCCTCCGCTACGCGGTTAGCGAGGCGCTTCCAGCCGATCGGTTCCCGTGGGCGACGCTGGTCGTAAACGTTGTCGGCAGTTTCGTGCTCGGACTGATCGCGTTCGGCGGCGCGGGTGAGGGCGCGATGCTGTTCGTCGGGGTCGGCGCATGTGGCTCGTTCACAACCTTTTCCTCGTTTTCCTTTGTCGCAGTCGATCTCTGGGAGCAGGGACGACGCTGGACGTCGGTACTACACGTCATCGGGAACCTCGTTTGCAGCCTCGGCGCGATCGGTCTCGCAGCGATGCTCATCCAGCTGTAAGCGGTCTGGGACACGAACACTGTCGGCTGGCTAACCAGTCACCGTGCAGATCGCAAAGTATTATCAACACCTGTTACAACATATGTAGGTAGTAGTCAGTCGGTGGTCAGGGGCTCGGCCGACGTGCGCTAGACCCGTGAACACGAGCATTCGATCGTCCCAGTGCCGCCGACGGAGGACATCATGAGCGAGAATACAACTACCTGTACGGTACACGACACCCGGACGGAACGGCTCTGTGAATGGACCGCGGAGCGGCTGGCGGCACACGATGACCCGTTCGATGCCGCGAAAGCGATCGTCGAGCGCCTCGGCGCACATCTCGACGGGGATCTCGCCGAGTTCGGCTTCTGGACGCCAGAACTACTCGACGAGGAGATTGACCCGGAAGACGTCTACCTGGAGCTGTTCACGCCCATCGAGGACGTCGATCCGGGGGCCGAGGAGACGTCCAGCAGGTTCCGCCACGAGCGCGTCCCGACGCGACGCGAAGGCGAGTACACGTGGACGGCTGTCGAAGGGGCGCAGGCAGGGAATCGGGAGACGCTCGGCGCACTCTACCGGCTCACCTACGAGACCGACGGAGGCTGGGAGACGATTCAGGATCCGCTCGCGTACTCGGTTCCATTCGGCGCGTACGCGCCCGCAGAGCTGTACGATATCGATGCGCTCGACGCCGAGCGGGCGGACCGCGAGTACTTCGAGTCACTGGGGAGCGACGACGAACCGATCGCGACGAGCGAACACGATGGGCTTCCGCGCGTCGATCCGGCGACGAACCTGCTCGAACTGCATCCGGGGACCGCGTCGGAGGAAGGATCGCTCGCCGGACTCACGCGTCGTTACGAGGAGATCGCGCGCAAACAACGTGAAGGGAAGGAACTGACGCCCATGGAGCAGAACTTCGCGGGCTACGACGGGGTGCAGGTGATGCCGATCGCCCCGATCACCGAAGGGGAGTACCAGCCCGACCACTTCGAGATCGAGGGTAAACTGTCGGCGGAAGGCGGCGAGGTCGAGATCACGACGCGCTCGCCGGACATGGTCAACTGGGGCTATGACATCGTGATCTCGGGCTTTTCGGCGATCAACCCTGGCGTGCTCGAAAGCGGCCGCCCCGACGAACTGGTCGATTTCATCGCGACCCTCCACGGGATGCCCGAGCCGATGCGTGTCGTCTTCGATATCGCGCTCGGTCACGCCGACGACGGGGCGATCCCGCTGCTCAATGACTACTTTTTCGAGGGGCCGGGAATGTACGGACAGGAACTCGACTACCGCCATCCCACCGTGCGCGCGATCCTGCTCGAACTGCAGCGTCGCAAGATGGACTGGGGGGCCGACGGGATCCGCGTCGACGGCGCACAGGACTTCACGTACTGGGATCCCGAAACCGAGCAGGAGTACCACGATGACGACTACCTTGCCGCGATGGACGAGGTAACCCACGAGGTCGCCGGCACCGAGTACCGGCCGTGGATGATCTACGAGGACGGCCGCCCGTGGCCCGAGGAGGACTGGGAGCTCGCCTCCACGTATCGCGAGTTGATCGAGGACCACCCACACTCCTTCCAGTGGGGACCAGTTACGTTCGCACACAACACGCCCGCCATCCTCACGTTCTGGGCGAGCAAATGGTGGCGGGTCGAGGAACTCGCCGACATGGGCGATCACTGGATCTCCGGCGTCGCCAACCACGATACGATGCGCCGCGGCGCGCAGGTCGAGGTTGGCGAGGAGTGGGACGCCACCCAGGAGAACCCCTACCTTTCGGACACGCTCCGGGGAACGATCGAGCGGGCCTACGACAACCCCGCGTCGAATATGTTGATGTACTGTTTCCTGCCGGGCGTCCCGATGGACTTTACTCACGCAAACGCTCGCGCGCCGTGGTACTTCGTCCGTGACACGGACGACACCTGGAACGTCAAGGTCGTCGCCAACGGCGCGTACTTCGTCGACTGGTACGTCACGGAGTCGGCGTTCGCGGAGCCCGACCAGTTCACACGACTCAAAGATCTCGGTTTCGAGAGCGTCGACGGACTCCGCGAGTTCGGCCATACCCTCGCCGCGATGGGTGATGCAGTCGACTACGACCTCGACGAACTCGCTCCGCTACTCGATGCGACGAACCCGCCGCTTGGCGACGGTCCCATCTCGCCGGCGGATCTCGAAGCGTACGCACTGGCGTGGATGCGTGACGTTGCGGAGTTCGCGAATCTCAGCCACTACGAGGACGATCAGGACGCCGATCGCACGGCGTTTGACTTGCGCGTCCGCGAGTTCCGCCACGAGCGGCCGTGGCTGCGCGAGACCCTCGGGGAGAGTGAAGTCTTCGACTACCGCCATCCGACGGAGCAGTCGGTCGTCTACTACGGTCGCCGGAGCGCCCCCGACGACAGCGAGGAGCTGTTGTTCGTCGCCAACATGGAAGGACGTCCGGCGACGGTTACGCCGACTGATCTCGTCGACGCTGACGGCGGGGGCTGGGATGTCGCGCTCGCGACGCCCGCGGTCGACGTCACCGGTGCTGAGCACTCCCTGACGCTTGAGGATAGCGAAGCGGTGGTCTTCTTACGGACTCCCTGAGGTCCCGCAGTACAGCAGTTTCGACGCTGAAAAACGGGAACAGTTCTGGAAACAACACGGCCAGTAGTCGGCAATTACTGGCTAGTGTGTCCCATTATCAACGTAATACTTTATGCGGTGATGACGTACGCTCTACGTATGACTGGGACCCGATTCGAGAACGGACGGCGCGTCATCGAGAAGTGGGACGACGTGTTTTCGGTTCTCGACGCCGAACCACGCCGCCGGATCGTCATCTCGCTGCTCGATACGGACGGAGCCGTGTCCCTCCCGGAAAGTGCGATCAATCCGAATGCACCTGCCGACCCCGAACAGTTACGAGTGGAACTCCACCACAAACACCTCCCGATGCTTGCAGAGCATGGATTCATCGAGTGGGAGAGCGATCCGCTCATCGCAGCGCCTGGGCCACGGTTCGAGGAAGTTGCCGCCGTGTTCGAGGCATTGCAGGCACAGGCAGAGTCGATTCCGGACTCGCTGGTGGTCGGCTGCCAGCGGCTCGAAGAGGAACAGGAAGTGGCGTGACAGCGCGCTCAGAGTAACAGCGGGACGCCGAACACGACGAGGAGTCCGACCGCCGTGATCAATCCGCCGAGCAACGCCTGCCGATTACTGTACGCGCTCTGGGGGGCTGTGGTTCGCTCCTCCACCGCGACCTCCGTATCGCGTTCTTCGTCGCTGCTGCCGGCGTCAGATGTCGGTTCCGGCTCCTCGAACGCCGCGTCCTCGGAATCCTCTCCGTAGGGAACGTCTGTTTTGCTCGGGTTTTTGTCGACTGCGAGTTCGCCCTCTTCGTCGGCGTCAGTCATACGCCAGTGTTCCCGACGGGCTAACTTAAGCAGTTCTGTCCGTCGCCGTGATACCGGTTCGTCAACCGCCTCGGGTTCTGGGACAGGATATTTACAACACCCACAATGGTTCCCCAGCGTTTTTTGTCGGCGTGCCACGCAGTTGCAGGTGATGACGACATCCAGCCAACCGGGGGACCGCGAGTGGTGGAAGGAGGCGGTCGTCTACCAGATTTACCCGCAGAGCTTCAACGACTCGGACGGCGACGGGATCGGTGATATTCCCGGTATCGTCGAGAAGGTCGACTATCTCGACGACCTTGGAGTCGACGTGGTCTGGTTGAATCCAGTCTACGAGTCGCCGATGGCCGACAACGGCTACGACATCGCGGATTACCGGTCGATCCATCCGGAGTACGGCACGATAGACGACTGGGAGCGCCTGCTGGAGGAACTCCACGACCGGGATATCCGACTCATCATGGACTTGGTGGTGAACCACACCTCCGATGAACACGAGTGGTTCCAGCGGTCCCGTCAGGGCGATCCCGAATACGACGACTACTACTACTGGCGCGAGGGCGACCCCGAGGAACCGCCGAACAACTGGGAGTCCTTCTTTGGCGGGCCGGCCTGGAGCTGGGACGACGAACGCGAGGCATGGTATCTCCATCTATTCGACGAGAAACAGCCCGATCTCAACTGGCGCAACCCGGACGTTCGTGACGACATCTTCGATATGATGACGTGGTGGCTGGACAAGGGGATCGACGGCTTCCGAATGGACGTCATCAACCTCATCTCCAAGACCGAGGGCCTGCCCGACGGCGAGACCGGGACGCCGGCGACCGGCACGGAACACTTCGTCGACGGCCCTCGTCTGGGGGAGTACTTGACCGAGATGGACGAGCGGGTCCTCTCGAACTACGACGTGTTGACCGTCGGCGAGATGGCTGGCGGGATGACCGCGGAAGACGCGGAGCCGTACGTCGGCCGGGACGGTCCGCTCTCGATGATTATCCACTTCGAGCACGTCCACGCCGATGTCGGCGAAGACGGCAAGTGGGACATCATCGATCTCGATCTCGATGAGCTCAGATCGAGCCTGCACGACTGGCAGACCGCCATGGTCGAGGACGGCTGGAACTGTCTCTACCTCGACAACCACGACCAGCCCCGTGCCGTCTCACGCTTTGGCGACGACGGGCAGTTCCGCGAGGAGTCCGCGAAGATGCTCGCTACGTTCCTGTTTACCCTGCAGGGGACGCCCTTCGTCTTTCAGGGCCAGGAGATCGGGATGACCAACACCACCTTCGGGGACCCCGAGAAGATCCGGGACGTGGAATCGGAGAACTTCCTCGAGGCGGCGCTGGAGCGCGGTGAGAGTTTCGAGGACGTTCGTCCCCTGCTCGAAGCCCGCAGCCGGGACAACGCCCGGACGCCGATGCAGTGGGACGACTCCGAGTACGCCGGGTTTACCGACGGTGAGCCCTGGATCCACGTCAACGACAACTACACCGAGATCAACGTGGAAGCTGCTCGCGCCGAGGATGACTCGATCTGGCACTACTACCACGACTTGATCGAACTGCGCGAGGAACGCGACGTCTTCGTCTACGGCGACTACGAGTTGCTCGCGCCCGACCACGACGAGGTGTACGCCTACCGTCGGACGCTCGGCGAGGAGGAACTGGTCGTCGTCTGTAACTTCTTCGACGGTGAGCCAACTGTCGAGTTCCCGGTCGGGCAGGGAGACCTGCTCCTCGGAAACTACCCCGACAGTACGGACGGACAGGACGGTAGCCTGGAGCTTCGACCGTACGAGGCTAGAATCTACGAACGCTGAGCCGCTGATTTACCGCTACCGGCGGTGAGAAAGTAAAGATCGGTCGAAGATACCGTGAAGAAATCTATCACCGTCTTTTTGCCTGTCCACCGCCCAGCATCGAACAATGACAACGACAGACCAGCCACTCGACCGAGAGTGGTGGAAGGAGGCGGTAGTGTATCAGATCTACCCGCGCAGTTTCAACGATTCGGACGGCGACGGAATCGGTGATATTCCCGGCATCGTCGAGAAGGTCGACTACCTCGACGCGCTGGGCGTCGATGTCGTCTGGCTGAACCCGGTCTACGAGTCGCCGATGGCCGACAACGGCTACGACATCGCCGATTATCAGTCGATCCACCCCGAGTTCGGGACGATGGACGACTGGGAAACTCTGCTAGAGGAGCTCAACAACCGGGATATCCGCCTGATCATGGATCTCGTGGTCAACCACACCTCCGACGAGCACGAGTGGTTCCAGCGGTCGCGTCAGGGCGATCCCGAATACGAGGACTACTACTACTGGCGTGAGGGCGACCCCGAGGAGCCACCGAACAACTGGGAATCCTTCTTCGGTGGTCCGGCCTGGAGCTGGGACGACGAACGCGAGGCGTGGTATCTCCACCTGTTCGACGAGAAACAGCCCGACCTCAACTGGCGCAACCCGGATGTACGCGAGGAGATCCACGACATGATGAACTGGTGGCTCGATCACGGGATCGACGGCTTCCGAATGGACGTCATCAACCTCATCTCCAAGACCGAAGGCCTCCCGGATGGTGAACACGGCGGCGGCGAGCACTTCATCGGTGGCCCACAGGTGCTGGAGTACATCGGCGAGATGGTCGACGAAACCGTCGCCGACCACGACGTGATGACTGTCGGCGAGATGGTGGGTGTCGACGCCGAACGCGCCCGTGAATACGTTGCCGAGGGGGGCTGTGGTCTCTCCATGTTGATCCACTTCGAGCATATGGGAGTCGACACGGGCCACGACAAGTGGGACCTGCAGGAACTCGACCTGCTCGAACTCAAGCGGATCATCGGGGAATGGCAACATACCCTCGCCGACGACGGGTGGAACTGCATCTATCTCGGAAACCACGACCAGCCCCGTGGCGTCTCCCGGTTCGGTGACGACGGGGAGTACCGCGAGGAGTCCGCGAAGATGCTCGCCACGTTCCAGTTCACCCTGCAGGGGACGCCCTTCGTCTTCCAGGGCGAGGAAATCGGTATGACAAACACCACGTTCGAGGATCCCGAGAAGATCCGGGACGTCGAAGCGCAGAACTTCGCCGAGATGTCCCTTGCCGACTGGGCCGACGACTACGCCGAGGACGTCCAGCCGATCCTCGAGGACATGAGCCGTGACAACGCCCGGACACCGATGCAGTGGGACGATACGGAGCACGCCGGCTTCACCGACGGCGAGCCCTGGATCCACGTCAACGAGAACTACGACGAGGTCAACGTCGCCGCTGCACGAGCCGACGAGGACTCGATCTGGCACTACTACCGCGAACTGATGGACCTGCGGGAAGAAAACGACATCTTCGTCTACGGTGATTACGAGACCATTGACCGCGAGCATCCGGAAGTGTACGCATACCGCCGCACCCTTGCTGACGACGAACTGATCGTCGTCTGTAACTTCTTCGAGCGCGAGCCACAGATCGAGATGGCGGATTTAGACGCCGATGCTGAACTCGTCGTGAGTAACTACGACGTGGACGGAATCCCCGAGGACAGGGTGCTCGATCTGCGCCCCTACGAAGCGCGTGTGTACAGGCAGTAGACGACGTCGCTACCGATCTGGCCGCGGAGCAGCTTCGTATTTTTCCATCTTTTCGGGTCTGTCCGAGATCGATTCGTAGATCCGCTGGAGCGTCTCCTCGGCGGCGAGCAGATTGTGCTCTTCGAGAAACGCCCGCCCCTCCTCGGTCAGCCCGTAGAACTTCCAGGGGTACCCCTGTTGACGCTTGTCGTCGGGCAGTGCAACCTCTTCGAGGATCCCGGCGTCGATCAGCTTCTGGACGTGCTTGTAGACGGTCGCCTCGCTAACGCTGGGGTTGAGCTGTTCGAGTTCGTACATCGAGGGCAACCCCTCTGGATGTTGCAGGACGTTGCCGAGGATGGCAAACCGGGTCTCCTGCGTGAGAAAGTGTAGTAGCTCCCGGTTCCCCGCGCCGTCGGCAGGGCTCAGATCGGTGCTCATACGACACGTTACGGTGCCCGAGCACAAGTAGTTTACTCTGGGGTAAATCACCCGGGAGTAAACCATAATGTGGCCGGACACAACGCATATCCCGCCCCGGTGAGACCCCCCGGTATGTCCAACGAGACGTCGCCCGATTCGGACGACTCCCCCGCCCCCGAAGACGTCCTCGCCAGCGCGAACGAGCGCCTCGACGCCGAGGAGATCACGCTCGCGGACAACGAGGAGATCCTCCACGCGATGAGCGAACTCGCCCCCGTCTACGAGACGGACCGGTCGTACTTCGTCCTTGGCAACTACGATCGGGAACCGATCCGGCGGCTCAACCTCGTCGTCGACCGGCTCAACCGCCGGGCGGACGCCTACGCCTTCCGGATGGTCGACGTTCGCGGCGAGTGGGACAACAGCATCCAGAAGTTCTGTCTGATCGCCGACCTCGTGACGTATCTCGTCGGCGTCGCCGAAAAGGAGCCGAGCGACTTCCTCGTCGAGCAGGGGCTGCTCGTCGGGAGCGAGGAGTACTTCGAAAAGAGCCACGTGCTGAAACGCGAATACGAGGAGGAGCGACCCTTCGGCTGGATGCAGGATGGCGTCTTCGAGCTGTTCGACGATGAGGGGCGGCTCTACCGGTGGCGCACGGAGGACGATCTCGTCGAGGCGGCCGAAGCGTTGCCATGATCGGCGGGTCGTGTTCGATCGAACGCCCCCTTTGAGTGAGCATAAAAAATATGCCTCGTGACAGCAACGTCACGGCATGAACCGCCGAGCCTTCCTCGCTGGGGCAGGAATCACGCTATCCGCTGCTAGTTCGGGATGTCTCAGCAGCGTCCCCGGAATCGGACCGGATATAACTTTTGAACGGGTTGACGCCCAGATAGACGTTGATTCTCCGCCGGAGCTGACAGTTGAGAATGAGAGAGTCATCGTACAGGGGACAGTCGTATACGGTGCGACTGATTGTTCGGAGCTTGAACTGGCTCATGCCGACTACGAAGGTTCACAGGAGCGCCTGGATCTACTCGTTGCAGGTGTCGACGATCGACGCTGGCCCGGTGGAAGCTGTACCGATGCCGCAATGGTTCAGGGATATCGTATCGAAGCGACACGTAGCGGTGGGTTTCGATACGTTTCCGCGACAGAACATCACGGTCAGGGGGAAACCTATTCGGCGTCTTTCGAGCAGTGACCACAATCCCTTCTCGCACATTCAGCTTGATCACACGGACTGTGCATCATCGGCGCTCCTGCCACTCCCCTTCCAGCAGTCCGTACCAGTGAACGTCCTGATACACCCCGTCAATGAACTCGGCATCACGATGGACGCCCTCCTCGACGAAGCCGACCGATTCGAGCAGGGCCTGCGAGGCGTCATTGAACTCGAAAACTCGCGCCTCGATCCGGTGGAGGCCGAGTTGCTGGAACCCGTATTCGATGATCCGAATGGCGGCGTCACTTCCGTAGCCCATTCGGTGGTGCTCTGGGTCGACCCAGTAACCCAATTCAGCCCTGTCGTTGCCGGTATCGATTCCGTTCAGTCCGACCGTGCCGACTGCGTCCTCGTCGGTGATCATGAGCGTGACGTTGTCTTCGGTACAGACGACATCCTCGTAGAACGATTGTTCCTGGGCCGCGTTGACTGGGCGATCACGTCCGATCGCTCGCCAGGCCTGTGGATCGTTGATCTGCTCCTGGAGGTACTCCAGATCCTCCTCCTCGATCGTTCGCAGGGTGACGTGCTTACCCTCCAGAAATACGGGGCCAGGCATAGAGATCGTACAGCAGAGACTCATAAAAAGTTGACTCCACGTCGGCCGAATCCCCGGAGCCGAAACGACGAAAGCGCTGCTCGCGTTACGTGAGGACAGACATGGATGGTGATCGTCGGGTGTTCGGCTACACGCGCCGAACTGTTGCGCTCGATCTGTTCGTCGTCGCGGCGGTCATCCCCGGCCTCCTGATCGCCCTCCACCTGCTTCTCCCCGAGTCCGCACGGACCGCTCTCGTACTCCAGCATGGCGACCCGGACCCGCTGGAGTTTCTCACTGCCGCGTACGTCCACTCGAACGTCCCACACCTGCGAAACAACGTCACCGGGTACCTCGCTGCGATCGTGATGGCCTACCTGCTCTGCCTCGAAGCGGGCCGACGCCGGTGGTTCTTCGTGACGTTCGGGGCCGTGCTGGTACTCATCCCCGTTTTCGTCAACCTCGTGAGTTACGTGACGTTTGCGGGTGCGTTCCCGGCCGCACCAAGCACGCGGGGCTTTTCGGCGGTCGTCGCTGCGACCGGTGGGTTCGTCTACGTGTCCCTCCTCGTTCTGTTGCGGACCGCCTACTCGACGGAGACGGCCACGTTCGCCGGTACAGTGGTCTTTCTCGTGTTGCTCGTGACCTTTTATCTCCTTCACGTGAGCGTCATCGAACCGCTCTTACTGGCCGGTGCCAGCGCAAGCGCGCTGCTTTGTCTGGCCGCCCTCGCGGTGAGCGCGAGGGGTCGACTCCCTCGCACTCGGGCTGGCTGGCTCCATCTTGGAACCGAGTCGGTACCGGTCGTGCTCGTCACTGCCTTGCTCGTCGCGTTCGTGGTCGGTCTCTTTCCCCAGCGCGTCGTCGTCGACGGCATGGTCATCAACGTCTACGCTCACTGGCTGGGGCTTGTCGGCGGCGTCGCTGCGGCCGTGTTGCTCGAACCGATTGTCGCCGACTGAGGGACATGCCGCGTTGACCTGGTGTTTGCGTGGAACGGTCCCTTTGTATACCCAGCCACACAACGGTCGGGTATATGGGCCTCACCAAGCGGATCATCCCCTGTATCGACGTGGATCTGGACGAGGAGGGCAACCCCGCAGTGTACACCGGCGTTCACTTCGAGGATCTGAAATACACCGGCGACCCGGTCGAGATGGCAAAGCGGTACAACGAGGCCGGTGCCGACGAGTTCGTCTTTCTCGATATCACCGCCTCGGCCGAGGGGCGCGAAACGATGCTCGGGGTCGTCGAGGACGTCGCCGACGAGGTCTTCATCCCCCTCACCGTGGGCGGCGGCATCCGGACGCGCGAGGATATCAAGGAGACGCTGCGCGCCGGCGCGGACAAGGTCTCGGTCACCACCGGCGCGCTCGAACGACCCGAACTGATCAACGAGGGCGCGGCCGCCTTCGGCAGCCAGTGTATCGTGATCAGTGTCGATGCTCAGCGACGGTACGACGAGGCGGGCGAACATTACGTCGAAATCGATGGCGAGTCCTGCTGGTTCGAGTGCACGAAGAAGGGCGGCCGCGAGAGCACTGGTATCGACGTCGTCGAGTGGGCTCAGGAGGCCGAACGCCGCGGCGCTGGTGAACTCTTTGTCAACTCCATTGACGCTGACGGGACGAAAGACGGCTACGACATCCCCCTGACGAAAGCGGTCTGTGACACAGTCAGCACGCCAGTGATCGCCTCATCGGGCTGTGGTGGTCCCGAGGACGCCTACGAGGTGTTCACCGAGGCGGACGCCGATGCCGCACTTGCAGCCTCGATCTTCCATTTCGACGAGTATTCGATTCGGGAGGTAAAGGAGTACCTCGACGAGCGGGACGTTCCGGTGCGGTTGTAGGGAGTAGTACTCCGAGCGACCGTGGGAGGAGGAGCTTTTTGGCCCAGATGTTTGGAGGAGGTCCGACACGCTGGGAACTCTGGTCGGCCAGCCCTGAACGGATGGGTGAGACCAACACTACAGAAGTTGAAGTGTATTACTTCGAAAAGTGAAGCACTGTCAAAACGCGCATTGGCCATCACACTGGCGATACCGTCACTGCCCACAGGGCAAGGAGGGCGGCCCCAGCCGCCGTAGCGGCCACCCACATATCCTCCGGAACCGACTCGACTGGCTCCCCCAGCACGAGCGTGTACGCCGAATACAGTATCATCCCGAGGCCCCCAAGCGACATCAGCACGGATCCGGGGCCGACGATTTCGCCGGTTAGATTGACGCCGCCGACGAACGCGAAGACCATCCCGGCAAGACTCAGCGACCCGTAGAAGACGAACGGTTTGAGCACGTAACAGGCTACGGAGTGGGTGACTAAAGAGGTCCCGAAGTTCGTCGTGAGACGATCGCTTTCACTACCCTTATGTATTGGATCTCCCAAGATTTGGTGATGGTGTATCGGTGTGCGCGCTGTGGTAAGCCCCATCCACGCGACGATCCGCCCTGTACTGACTGTGGTCACAACTCGTTCGATGAGTACGACGATACGACGTCAGGAACGGTCGATACGGGCGGGAACCTGGTCTGGCAGTGTCAGGACTGTGGCCGCGAGCACGTCAAACACTCTCCGCCGTGTAGTCGGTGTGGAAGTCAGGACCTGCGGAAAGTTGAGCCGGACTACACCGAACTGGACCGTACGCTCGAACAGCGGACGGAGTGGGGTGCGATCGCCCGGCCCTACCTCCCATTGATCGGCGTCATCGCCGCGGCCGGACTCGTGTTGATCATCCTGATCGTACTGTGAGTCACGGCCTGTCGTCGGCTGTAACCGGCCGAACAGGTGTTTTGAAAAAATCGTAGTTACCCGTCCGATCAGGCCGCTGTATCGAACGCCTCGCGGAAGGCACTTGCCTTCTCACGAACTCGTCCTGCACCAGCTTCCAGTGCGTCGAGCGGTTCCGTCGTGTCGTCCGTCTTGATTGCGAGGATCGGTTCGGTCTGTCCACCTGACTGCTCGGGGTTCATGTCGTACGTAGCCGTAGTGACGCCTTCGGTCTCCAGTAGCGCACCCTTCAGGACGTTCATGAACGTGTGGTCCTCCCCGCCAATCTCGATCGAGAGTTCCTCCTCGGTGTTCTCGATGACCCGTAGTTCCATATCGACCGATTTGCTCGTTGCGCGTTTGTAGCTTTCGATAGCGAGCCTTTCGCCGTGCGTAGCACCCTCTTGCATCCGAATCAATCGAGAGGACCCCTGCCAGACGATTTAGTATATCTATATGGGATTTATCCGGCTCGTTCTCGACACGCTCGGCGATGTCGAACTGTCAATCCAAAAGCGGGAACTCGGTGAGGGAGTCCGGAGTCACAGCTGCAGAGTCGAACATACGGATTGTGGCTGACGGGGAGTGAGACGAGGATTTATTCTCGTCCAGTCGTCAGAGACGGTATGAACGTCCACTGGCACCGGCGCGATCTCAGGGCGGCGGACAACCACGGACTTGCAGCGGCCGCCGATCCCGGGCCAGTCCTCCCGGTATTCGTCTTCGATAAAGACGTCCTGCAGCACGGGTCATCCGTTCGGGTCGCCTACATGCTCGACGCACTGTCATCGCTGGCGGAGTGGTACCGCGAGCATGGGAGCAACCTACTCGTCACCCGTGGTGATCCCCGGGAGGTCTTGCCTGCACTTGCCGAGGCGATCAATGCCGAGCATGTCCTCTGGAACAAGGATTACTCCGGGCTAGCGCGGGAGCGCGACGCCGAGGTTCGGCAGGCGCTCGCCGAACAGGATGTCCGGCGCGGGAGCTATCACGACGCGATCTGTCACGAGCCCGGGTCGATCACGACCAACGACGGCGACCCGTACTCGGTGTTCACGTACTTCGGCCGGAAGTGGCAGGATCGAGAGAAAGAGGGTCCCTACGACGCACCGGACGCCGACGAACTTGTCGACCCGACAGCCCTTTCGATCCCCGATCGCTGGTCTACCACCTTGCCATCGCTCGACGATCTGGGCTTCGACGAGCCAGACGCCACGCTCCAGCCTGCGAGTACGGAGGCAGCCCGTGAACGTCTCGAATCTTTCTGCGCCGAGGATATCTACCGGTACGACGACAGGCGGGACTACCCTGCAGACGGCTGTACGTCCCGGCTCTCGGCGGACCTGAAGTGGGGAACGATCGGCATTCGCGAAGTCCACGCCGCAACTGTCGAGGCCGCCAAAAGCGCTGACACGGACGCCGAACGTGAGTCAGTCGAGGAGTTCCAGTCCCAGCTGGCCTGGCGCGAGTTCTACACGCACGTTCTCTTTTTCAGCCCCGAGGTAGTTACGGAGAACTACAGGGAGTACGAGAACCCGATCGAGTGGCGCGAAGAGCCGGACCACCTGTCGGCATGGAAGGCCGGTGAAACCGGCTACCCCATCGTCGACGCCGGGATGCGCCAGTTGCTGGACGAGGGCTACATCCACAACCGCATACGGATGATCGTGGCCTCGTTTCTGACCAAGGACCTCATGCTTGACTGGCGTGAGGGCTACGACTGGTTCCGTGAGCAACTCGCCGACCACGACACGGCAAACGACAACGGTGGCTGGCAGTGGGCCGCCTCCACGGGAACCGACTCACAGCCGTACTTCCGGATATTCAACCCGATGACCCAGGGCGAACGCTACGATCCCGACGCGGAGTATATCAAACGCTACGTTCCCGAACTCGCGGATATCGAACCGGAACAGATCCACTCCTGGCACGAACTCTCCGTAACCCAGCGACAGCGCCTCGCCCCCGACTATCCCGCACCCATCGTCGATCACAGCGAGCGTCGTGAAGCGGCGATCGAGATGTTCGAAGCGGCACGCGGAGAGTGATATCAGGCACCGGGATGACCTGCCCACCGTGTGGTGTGTGAACGACTGTCTTCTAAACGTTTAACAGTCATCGAACCGATATAGGAGATGGAGGAGATACATATGCCAGAACAATCCGATCCCGAACTGCCGCCGCTCCCGTATGACTACGATGCGCTTGAACCGCACATCTCCGAGCAGGTGCTGACGTGGCACCACGACACCCACCATCAGGGCTACGTGAACGGCCTCGCCAGCGCCGAGGAGACCCTCGCCGAGAACCGCGAGAGCGGGGACTTCGGTAGCTCCGCAGGCGCGCTCGGCAACGTCACCCACAACGGCTGTGGACACTATCTCCACACGCTGTTCTGGGAGAACATGGATCCCAACGGTGGCGGCGAACCCGAGGGCGACCTGCTCGACCGTATCGAGGAGGACTTTGGCTCCTACGAGGGCTGGAAAGGCGAGTTCGAGGCAGCTGCGAGCGCCGCAGGTGGCTGGGCACTGCTCGTGTACGACCCCGTTGCCAAGCAGCTACGCAACGTCGCGGTCGACAAGCACGATCAGGGCGCGCTCTGGGGCGCACACCCGATCCTCGCAATCGACGTCTGGGAGCACTCCTACTACTACGACTACGGCCCGGCACGGGGTGACTTCATCAGCGCGTTCTTCGAGGTTGTCGACTGGGACAAGGCGAGCGAAGAGTACGCGAAGTGCCTCGACCACTTCGAGTAGTGTAGTCGCCGAGCGTACACGATTTTTTGTTGTCACTTGGCTAGCCTCACTACTGACGTGAAAACGAACGGCCCAGAAGCCAGTCGTATTGGCGTCGAAGTAGGTTCGGTACCCCTGTACGTTTATCAGTCTGATAGTTGGATAACTGCTTGGGGGAACAATGCACGATCTAACTGGGTTCCAGCGGGACCTACTGTACGTGATCGCCGGGAGAGACGATCCACACGGGCTCGCCATCAAGGAGGAGCTCGAAGACTACTATGAAAGCGAGATCCATCACGGCCGACTCTACCCGAACCTCGACGCACTCGTCGACAAAGGACTGGTAGAAAAAGGGGAGCTCGATCGGCGAACGAACTATTACGCACTCACACAGCGCGGAGACCGCGAACTGGAAGCGCGGCGTGAGTGGGAGAGTAGCTACATCGACAACGAAGAAACCGAGATCTCGTTGTAGTCGCCAGCAGTTGTACTATCGATTACAACGGATCGACCAGGTCTTCGAGCGCCGCCTGCGGGTCATCAGCCTTTGCCACGCCACTGGCGAGCAAGACGCCGTCCGCACCGAGTTCTTCTGCAGCGACGACATCCTCCCCGGTGCTGATCCCGGCACCACAGTACACATCGACGGACTCGTCGACCGCCGCCGCGGCGTCGACAGCGTCACGGACGATATCCGGATCGGCCTGGCTGACGGGCGTACCGGTTCCGATCAGCTCCGGCGGCTCGACGGCGACGGCGTCCGGGCCGAGCGCGGCTGCGGCAGCGACCTGTTCCGCGTTGTTCGCGCAGACGACGGTATCGAAGTCGACACGCTCGGCCGCATCGAGCGAACCGTCGATGTCGGCGAGTTTGAGGCGATTCTCGGAGTGGTTGAGCAAGGTTCCGGTTGCGCCCGCCTCGGCCGTCGCTTCGGCAAGGGTGCTACCAGTGTGGCTCCCGTGCTCGTTCGGGCTGACGTGTTGTGCCCACGTTTCGACGCCCGTCTCGGCGACGGTTTCGATGGCCGCGGCCTGGGGCGCGATGGCGACGTCGGCGTCCGACGATTCGCTGACCTCGTGGGCAGCGGTAGCTACTTCGACAGGATCACACGGATACGCCTTGAGGTTGACAAGGACGAACATAGCTCAACAAGCGGTCGCCGGAGACAAATAGGTTGCGAGAACTCCCAGTCAGCGGGAAGCAATCAGTCCTTTCGCTTGACGACGTCACCGAGCGTGTATTCACCGGAGGCAGATCCCCCACTCCATTCCTCGTCGTCCGCGGCCACGCTACCGGACAGCGAGATGTCGAGGAACTTCTCCAGCTTCGACTGGACGTCGTCGCTCGGCAGCGTATCCCCACGTTCGAGTTTGCGGATCAGGCTCGCCTTCTCGTTGAGTTCGTTCGCGAGATCGGACTGGCTGAGATCCTTCCCTTCCCGTGCAGAGCGGATCCGCTCGTCGTAGTCGGTAACGATCTCGTCCATGTCGTCGAACATGTCCGAGCGAGAGCGCGACCGTCCGGAGCCGCCCGAGCCACTCGTGCCGGACGAGCCGCTCGATCCACCGGAGCTACTCGAACTCGAATCAGTCGAGTACTTCGTGGACGAACTGGAGGACTGCTGGGTCTTTATTTCAGTCCCGAAGTCAGCACAGTCGCTGCAGACGTCGAGTTCAGCTCCCTCGATCTTGACGGTCTTTGGCGACGACACCGAGGCGCCGCACATTTCACACTGCACCATATGTTACTCCCTTTGCCGCGGGCGTTGATAAAAGGTACGCCGCCGTGACGTCCTCCCACGACTACAGTCGTGGGCTTCCGCTGATACTGTGTCAATCGAGGTCGTTCCAGGCACCCCAGAAGCGCTGGAGTGCAGTAACGTGGCCGACGACCGCAAAGAGCACGAGCAACCAGCCGATTGGCCCAAACCCGGCGACCGTCGGTTGAACGAACGCGGCGATTCCAGTGACGATCCCGATGATTGCCAGCCGGTCGGCGCGCCCGAGCATCCCGCCGTAGTCGCGGTCGAGACCGACAGCCTGGGCCTGTGTCCCGAGATAGGAGGTCATCAGGACGCCAGTTACGGCTGCGAAGCCGAGCACGTAGCTGCCGATCCCGGCAGCGAGTCCGGCGATAATGACGATATCGGCGTAGCGGTCCAGTACGTGATCCAGGAGGTCCCCCGCCTTCGAATCGACGTTCTGTTCGCGCGCAACAGCGCCGTCAAGCAGATCCAGCGCACCGTTGAGTCCGACGAGGACAGCGCCGACGAGATACAGTATCGCCGTCTCTCCGGCGACGTAGTACGCCCCACCTGCAGCGACTGCTGCGAGGAACGCGAGGACGCTGATCGCGTCGGGCGACAGGCCAAGTCGGGTCGACAGTGCGACGAACGGTTCGAGTGCACGATCCGCGACCGATCTGAACTGATCCAGTGTCATAGGTAGTCGATGTACGAAACCTCTCCTGCACTCGGTTCGCGCTCGCCATCGACGACCGACTGGATCTCCAGAGCGACATCTCCGGGAGTGCGTTCTGTCGCTTCGATCTCGTACACGGATTCTGCGCCGTGGGCGTCGACCGCTTCCGAGAGGATCACGTCGAGTGCCTCGCTTTCGGCGTTCTCGGCCGCTGAGGCCTCGCCCTCGCCGCGCTCGATCAGGCGCTCTTCGAGCACGTCCGGGCGACAACGCAGAACAACCACGCGGTCCGCGTCGAGATGGTGCGCGAGATGTGAGTCGATCACGATGTCGTCACGGTCACCGATCCATTCGGACGCAGCATCGAGGTCGACGACGACGCTGTCCCGCTCCTCATCGACGCGCTCGTACAGCCCCTTCTCGCGGATGGCCTCGTTGAGATGAACCACATCGAGGTCGGTGTCCAGGATCTCGGTTGCGGTGGTTTTGCCCGTCCCGGGCGTTCCAGTAACTGCGACTCTCACTCCGCGAGCACCTCGTTGATGGCCTCGACCGCGCGTTCCGTCTCGGCTTCCGTGCCACAGGTCACCCTGATGCAGTCGGGCAGGCCAAAGCTCGTACAGTCCCGGATGATGACGCCACGCTCCTGCAGTCGGTTCGCCACAGTCGTCGCATCGCCGACCTGAATCAGAACGAAGTTACCATGACTCTCCCACGTCGGTGCGTCGACGTGGTCGTAGATGTATTCTCTGGCCCACTCGGCCGTCGAGACCGTCTGATCGACGTGCTCGTCGTCGTCGAGTGCTGCCAGCCCGGCGCGACAGGAAAGCTCTCCTGCCGCAAACGGTGTGTTCACTCGCGCGTAGGCGTCTGCCCACTCGCGTGGTGTGATCGCATAGCCCAGTCGCAGCCCCGCCAGCCCGTAGGCCTTCGAGAACGTCCGGATGACTGCGACGTCGTCCCGCCCCCGGACCAGTCCGACAGCCGAGTCGATGTCGGCGAACTCCCCGTAGGCCTCGTCGACGACGACCAGCGTCTCCTCGTCGGTTTCCTCGGCGATCCGTTCAACATCTTCAAGCGGGCAGACCGTTCCTGTCGGGTTGTGCGGGCTGGTCAGGTAGACGATCCGCTCGCCGTCGTACGCCGAGAGCACGGCGTCGGCGGTCTGTGCGAACCCGCCGTCCTGATCGAGAGTGTATTCGTTGACCTCACCGTGGTGATAGCGCGCGCTCATCGCGTAGTAGGCAAAGCCCGGCTGTGGGACGAGTACTTTTTCGTCGGGGCGGAGGATGGCTCGCGAGAGATAATCGAGCGATCCGTCTCCCCCCGCCGACAGCCAGATCTGTTCCGACTCGACGTTCCAGTCCGCAGCGAGTCGCTCCGTCAGATCCGTGTGTGATGTCTTGGGGTAGCTACTCACCGACCCGGCATGGGCCTCGATCGCCTCGACGGCAGCCGGACTCGGGCCGAACGCGTTCTCGTTCGACGCAAGTTTGATCAGCTCCGTCGGCTCCATCCCGAGCTCGCGAGCGACTTCTTCGATGCCCTGGCCCGCAACGTACTCCGTGTGGGCCGACAGATCCCGTGGTTGCATACTCGCAACCAGTTTCCCGTGGTTATTAAGCGTGCTCAAGGACGCTGCGAGTTTGATCAGTCCGCGCCGCAACGCTTATTAGATATTGATTTCAAACCCGATACGGATGCAATTCGGCCGAGGTGACGGTGTTCCCGACAGTACGACGTTCTCTCAGGAGCTCGCCGAACTCAAACAGAACGGCTGTAACCTCCTGCTCGTCGGCGATGGCTCCGTCCACAGCAACGCGTGCCGTCACCTTCTCGGCAACGATCGGCGTCGGCTATTCGTGTTCACGCAAGGCGATCGGGTCTGTGCGTGTGATCCGGAGACACTCGACGGGGGCGACAGGCGGACGGTTCGGGTTGGCGACGACGATCAGTCACTCAACGACATCGGTAGCGAGGTCGTCGACAACATTGACGTGTTGGCAGGACCTGCAGACGGCCTCTCATCCGGCGAGCTTCGGCTCTGTTTTGACTCGCTTGGCCCGCTATTCGTCGAGCACGATCCCGAACAGCTGTTTCGACTCCTCCACCTCGTCACCGCCTCGGTGCGGCGTGCCGACGGGATCGGTCATTACCATCTCCGGGTGGACCGCAAGAGCGATCACGTCAATCTGATCGAACCGTTGTTCGACGCACTGATCGAGGTTCGCCGGAAAGGTGGCATCGTAGAACAGCGCTGGCACCTGCTCGGAAAGGACGTTTCAAGCGACTGGCTCCCTCTCTAGCGGGTGGCAAGCTCGTCATCGCTCACCCAGTTGAACCCGCCGGAGGCGTCGTCGTTGCTGTCGCCGGTGTCGGAGGCGTCGTTGTCGTCGCTTCCACCGGACACGTTGTCCCAGCTCTCGGATTCGTTCTCCGCTTCGCGTATCGTTTCGGCATGCGAGGTAGTTTCACGGTCCGCAGCCGAGTGCTCCTCGATCAGTTCGTCAACCGCCGACTCGTTCGGTGTCCCCTCACTGCCGTCCGAGGACTCGGGCGTCGACCGGGTTTCGGAGACGGATAGCAACGAGCCACCGGAGCCTGCGGCAGCCACGACGGCAGAACCCTCACCCGGACCGGCCGGGGCGGCGGCGTCATCATCGGTAAGCGCTTCGCGTTCGATCTGTTCGAACAGTTCGTCAAGACCGCTGGGCTCCGACTCCTCGTCGGGCGCTGCTGCCGCGCCGAGTTCGACCGGCTCCTCGACTGACGTCCGGTCGTCAGCCTCCTGAGTAACGGGTTCGAGTGAAACGCCCGAAAGGTCGCCGAACACCTGTTTGAGGTCGCTATCTGAGGCCTCCACCTCTTCCAGTGTGTGTCCGGCATTCTCCCCACCCGCCTGTGCGGCGAGATCGTCGGGGGAGCCGCTAAACACCGCATCGGGATCTGCGTCGGCGTCAGATCGTGGTGTCGAGGTATCGGCAGGACCTGTCGTCCGCGCGAGCAGTTCGTCCGTCGCGTCCGGTCGCTTGCGTCGGTCGACCGTGCTACGGTTCCGACCTGTACCCGCCGTCGTTTCGCCGACGTGCGGTTTGATTGCCGTTGCCTCACCGCTCTCGAAGGCATCGAGCTGGTCCTCGCGCAAGAGCGGAACACCCGCGAACTCGATACGATCGCCGTACTCCGCCCGGAGCCGATCAAGTCGCGCGTTCTCGATCAGAAGGACGCGCCACCGTCGGTCGATCGGACGCAGCAGTACGAATGTCAGATCAGTGTTCGAGAGCAGCTGGCGTTCGATCGCCGCGAGCAGTGCCGGGAAGTTATCGTCCTCGAGAGGCGTCTCCGGGTACTCGAAGGTGATTCGGTGTCCCGTGCCGGAGGCGTCTTCGAGAACGACCTCGAAGCTCGATTGACCGTTTCCGTGTGTTGCATCACGGAAGGTGACCGAACAGCCGTACGGCTCGAACACCTCGTTCAGGTGGACCTCCGGCGCGTAGTTCCAGTAACTGCCGGTAACGTTCATTCCCCGCCTCGATTGGGTCAGGACGTCGACTAGCCGCCGAGCTAGCACCTCTGGATCGCTCCCGTCGAGGCGCTCTTTGACGAACGCCAGCAGTGGCCCCTCGCCGACCCCGTCGCTCTCGCTAGCGTGTAGGGATCGAATATCGTCGTCCGGAAGTCCGATGTCACGGAGTAAATCGAGGTATTCGGCGTACGGCTCCGGAGGAAGGTCCACAGTCATGATGCGGGGTATGTTCTTGATATATACTACTTATCGAAGCCATATCTATGTTTTCATGCTATGTGTTGGACCCGCATGATCACCGGTACAATGAGGAAGCCGGAAACCGAACTTGCTGGTATGAACTTCGAGACTGTACAGGGCGATGTCGCCGCACAGTCGGCGGACGCGCTGGTCAACGAGGCAGGAACGAGCCTTCGGATGGGAAGCGGTGTTGCCGGTGCGCTCAGACGTCATGCCGGGCCGGAGATCAACGAGGAAGCGATGTCGAAGGGGCCGATCAATCTGGGCGACGTCGCGGTGACCGAGGCCTACGCGCTTGACGCGGAATACGTCATCCACGCGGCCGCGATGCCCCACTACGGCGATGGACAGGCGACGACAGAGAGCATCCGCTCTGCAACACGAAACTCGCTGGAAACCGCGGAGGAACTCGGTTGTACGTCGCTCGTGCTCCCGGCGCTTGGCTGTGGCGTCGCCGGGTTCGATCTCGAAGCGGGCGCTACGCTCATCGGGGAAACGATCGCCGCGTACCAACCGGAGACGCTCTCGGACGTGCGGTTCATCGCGTACAGCGACGAGGAGTACGCAATTGTCGAGGCCGCGACCGAGCAGTTCGCTGACGCCTAGTCCGCACTGACGATCCGTTCGACGTCAAGCCGAGAGACGGCGACCTGCAGCGCGAACAGCGACAGGACGCCCAGCAGGATGTAGCCTCCCACTGCGATCCACGTCGACGTCGCCGGACTGCCGATCGAGAGCTTTGCGATGGTGTTGAGCGGATGTTCGGGTAACAGCGCGGTCACCATTGCGATGGCGAGGATCCCGAAGGAGTAGAGGAACTGCGCCTGTCGCCGGTCGGTCGTCACGAGTGCGAGGCCGATCCCCATCGAGACCACCGCGAGCGCGAGCGCACCGACGACAGCAAGCAGCGCCGGGACGTTCTCGATGGGCGTGCCGTTCACCCGAAGCAACACGAGCCACAGAGCCGCCTGTGCGGGTGCCAGCAGCGCGGCTGTCAACAGTTTCCCGTCGATGATCTCGCCCAACTCGATCGGCGTGACTGCAAGTAACTCAAACGTGCCGCGTTCCAGTTCCTCGCTGATCGTGTCGACCGCGAGGCTGCCGCTGATAAATACCGGAAGCAAGAGCAGCAGGGGCACCAGAACCGTGTACGTGAAGCCGTAGTACGGCGCGGGGTTCGAGTGATCCGGCCCCGCGAGCGGCTGGTTATCCAGATACGCCGCCCGCTGGCCCCGCTCAAACGCCTCGTACTGGAGCAGGACTTCCTGAAGGCTCGTCACGACGACCGTCGACTCGATCCCGTCGGGCGGAACGGTCGTCTCGACCTGTATCCGGCCGTCGCCGCTGCCCTCCGCGATCATGACCGCGTCGATCGCGCCTCCATGATAGGCACTTCGAGCCGCTGCCGGGTCGTCAAAGGTCACCGTCTCGACGTTCTCCTGGCCGCTCGCGACGCTGGTGAGGTCGTGACGGTGTTCACCGGAGACGCCGACCGACACCTCACCGCCCGCGCTCGCCGGGTCATACAGAGAGACAAGCCCGACCACGAGAAACGACGAGAATGCCGCGATGACGAGCTGGATCAGCAGGGCGAGCACGATCGTCTTCTCGCTTTTGAGCGTCGAGAGCTCTCGCAGTCCGATCCGGATCCGCGGCCGTCGGTCACTGGACATGGAAGATCACCACGTAGTTGTACAGCGTGTGGATCGAAATGGCGAGGACGAGCATCGCCAGGTAGTGGACTCGATCGCGTCGGGCACCGATCGCGGAGACGATCGTAGTGAGCGTATGCAGCGCGAGTGGCAGGAAAAACAGGCCGACTGCGAGCGTCGGTGAGATCCCATCCGTCGTCGGGAACGCGACCGCGCCGAGCTCCAGCTGTGTGATCCCAACGATCTGGGCGACGTGTGTCACCTTCTCGGCGACGAAAAAGCCCAGCCCGCTCGCTGCCCCGACGGCGACCGCCGTGCTGATCGAGCGATCGAACCGATTGTGTGCGTAGCCCGCGTAGACGTGCAAGCTCTTTGCCACCTCTTCGGTACAGGAGATCAACAGGAGCAAGACGGGGAGTGCGAACGACTCCGGCAGCGCGAACAGGACAGTGACGGTGAGCAACTGGGCGACGAAGACGAAGGGGATCATCAGCGCGCTGATCGCCGCGACGCTTTTCAGCCCCGACACGTAGTTCGCCAGGGCGTCCAGCACCTTCAGGTGGACCGACCGCTGGGAGAACATGTCCTCCTCGCGGTAGACGCCTGCGCCGAGGCCGAACAGGAGCAGGCTCAGGAGGTAAAAGGATCCAGTCGAGAAGGTGTACTGGAGCGCGGAGACGGCCTCGCCCTGCAGGTCCCAGACGACCAGCGTCAGCGGCGAAATCAGCGCGATCGGCGTTATTTCTGTGAAGATCGCCGGGACGAACACGTACGACGTCAGCAGGACGCTGATCGTCACCGTCACGAAGGTCAGCTCCTTGAACGAGCGGGCGAACATCGCGCCGACGAAGGTGGCGGCGAGAAAGAGCAGGGCGATCGGAACGACGGCAGCGATCGAGACGGGGCCGCCGTCGATCGCGAGCGCAATGGCGACCGAAACGAGGACCAGCGCGGCGAGATACGGCAACGTCTTCCCGACGATCACGTCCCCGCGGCTCACCGGCGCGACGAGCAGTAACTCGCCACGGCGGTTGATCCGCTCGTTCATGATCGAACTCCCGTAGAGCTGGATGACGAAGTTCATCGGGATAATGAAGAGAAACGCAAGCACCAGCGAGCCGAAGGGGAACGGCGGCGAGATCCCCGCTGGCGTGTCGACGATGCTATCCCCGGCGATCGCGTCGCTGATCCAGTTCCCAGTATCCGAGCTATCGCCGGATGCAGGATCGTCGTCCTCGCTGTCGGTCGTGTCGTCGCTATCGTCGCTGTCGTCGGCTCCGCCATCGAGGGTTTCATCGTCCGCTTCGCTGCTGTCGTCCCTCGTCTCCTGCTCGTCCGTCTCGTGGTCGCCGTCCGCCTCCTGATCGCCGTTCGTCTCCGTTCCGCTGGTGTCGTCGTCCGAACCGGCCCCGGCCTCGACGATACCTGCCCCGCCACTGGCCTCGTATCGGAGATCGACGAGCACCGGGAACGCCGCAGTCTGGTTGCCTTCTGCTTCCATCATCCGGTAGTTGTAGCCGTCGATGGCAGTCTCGAACTCGGCCATTGCGGCGTCGCCTTTCTGTGTCTCTGCCTGAGACAACTCGTAGCCCCCCGGTCCGTACGGCTCCAGCATGATTTCGGCATCGCCGCGCTCGATCAGGTCGTCTTCCGGCGGGACCGGTTTCAGCGCGGAGTGTTCGTCGACGGCGGGGTAGTAGCTGCTATCCTCAGGGACGCCGACCCGATAGATGTCGTCGTCGAGGGCGACGCTTCCACCGAAGACTGCGAGGCCGCCACCGAAGACCAGTATCAGTCCGAAGATGCCGAGGACGACCGTCCGTCTATCGACCGATCCGACCGAACGGCTGAGCTCCCACCGGGCCACCCGTAGCGTCTTTCGCGGCTTCACGCCTCGGCCTCCCCGGCAATATCGAGGAAGATGTCTTCGAGGCTCGGCGTCTCCGTCTGGATGTCGACGACCGATCCGCCCGCGGCGATCGCCCGCTCTCGGATAGCCTCGACTGCCTCCATGTCCTCTACCTCCCGGACGAACCGCCCGTTTTTCTGCAGGCTATCAGGCACCTCGACGTCCGTATATACCGTGTAGGAGGACTTGCCGTGGCGTTCGCGGATCCCCTCGATCGTCCCCCTGGCGATGATCTTGCCGCGGTTCATCACGACCAGGCGGTCACAGATGCTTTCGACGTGAAAGAGGTTGTGCGCACTGAACACGACGGTCCGACCCTCTTCGCTCAGTTCACGGGTAAACTCGATGATGTAGTTGGTCGTCAGCGGGTCGAGGCCGCTGGCGGGTTCGTCAAAAATCAGCACGTCGGGATCGTTGACAAGCGCACGCGCAATGGCGACCTTTCGTTTCATTCCTTTCGACATGTCCCCAATTGCCCGGTTTCGATGTTCCAGATCGAGGCGGTCGAGCGTCTCCGTGATCCGCTCGGTTGCGACATCGCGCGGCACGTCGTAGAGGTCGGCGAAAAATCGGAGATACGAGATCGCCGTCATGTCCTCGTACAGCGGTGACTCCTCGGGGAGGAAGCCGAGATTCCCCCGCATCTCGGTTTCGCCCGCCTGGACGCCAGCGACCGTCGCGGTACCCGCGGTCGGTTCAATCAGCCCGGCGAGCATCTTCAGCGTCGTCGTCTTCCCCGCCCCGTTCGGGCCGACGATACCGAACACCTCGCCCGCGTCGATCTCGAACGTGCTGTTCTCGACTGCGACGAACCCGCTGTACTCCTTGCGGAGGTTCTCGACCTCGATCACACTACTCGGGTGCAGGTACCGGGGGAATAAAAGGATTATCTGGAACGTAAACGACAACAGCCGTGCCGGCTCAGAGACCGATTCCGAGCGAGTAGGCCCAGTCAGCACCGCCCAGCACCAGCAACACGAGCGCACCGCCGAGCAGCGCGACGTTTTTCAGGAACTGCGTCATCTCCTGTTGTGCTTGGTCCTCTGGAACCGCCCAGAAATCGTGCATCACCGGCGTCGTGACGAGCAGGAACACTGCCAGCGCGCCAGCAGCGATGACCGGAAATACGCCAAGGGCGACACCGAGACCGCCGAACATCAACATACCGCCGCTGAACGCGACGCTCAGTCTCGGTGCCGGGATGCCTTTCATCTCCGCGTAGCCGCTCATTGCGTCGAGATCCAGGAAGTGGTTCAGTCCCGTGAACGCCAGTACGGCCCCGAAGAGGACGCGACCGATCAGAAACGCCACGTCGGCCCCGGGGGCGTCGAGGAGTAGCGGAAGTACTGCCGTCATCGGTCCGCCTCCGAAAGACTGCGCGTTTCAGAGTGCTCGGTGCCAACCGCGAATTGTAGTATCATTACGTTATCTGGTTACGTAACGAACTGTATTATACGTTTGGCGACATATAAGATACCAGGTAACCCCCTCGCTATCAGGTGATCGTTCGGGATAGATGTACTGCTGTCGGTGTGATCGAACTGCAAGGAGAGTGGGTTCGACGGCGTCGAACTACCGCGAAATCGGCGGGTTCCAGAACACGCCGTCGAGTACCGCGACTGCGCCGATCAGCGCCGCCCCGAACAACGCCACGTTCAGCGGGACCGACAGCAGCGATCCGAACAGGGCGGCCAACAGGAAGACGACCGGGATCAATATGAGGACAATGTCGTACCTCGATATCGACCGGTCAGGGGTCGTGGTCTGCTTGTTACGTAGCAACTCGCCTCGGATCGGATCTGACGTGCTCTGGCTCATTTGTATCACCGATACAGTATGATATCGTTTCTAATCCTACTAAAATCCTTTTTCAGACCTGTTACAAATTCATGATTGAAGCCTCGCGTATGTCTCGTACTATATCTCTATAACTTATACAGATTATATACTTCGTGCAGTAACGGGTCGAACACGCGGGAACATCGAGAACCGGCGGACTAAGCCAGTGAGAGAAAAAAATCCGATTACGATCGGAGCTCTTCGAGCCGTTCGCGCCCCGGCGCGATCAACTCGTCCAGATACGATGCGAGCGTCCCTTTCGCGTCAGCCGGGTGGAGTTCCCCACTTTCGAGGTCCTCGGCGAGGTCCTCGTAGTCCTCGTAGGTGATGTCACCGCCGTACTGGTCCGGACGTTCGACGACCACCGTCTCGAACCGCGGGAAGACGTGATACTGGAACAGTTCGAGGACCGGATTCTCGCGGTCGTTGCCGTCCTCGTCCGGTTCGGGGTCACGGGTCGGCGGGCAGTACGCCGAGTTGACCTTCTCTTCGAGGTCCTCGGCCGTGTCCTCCATCGAGATAGTGACGCCCTCGCTGGAGGACATCTTCCCCTCGCCGGAGATCAGGTCGGCGATGATCGGCGTGTGCAAAGCGGGCCGGACATCGTAGTCGAGACTCGGCAGCTCCTCGCGGGCGAGCATGTGGACTTTCCGCTGGTCGAGGCCGCCGACCGCGAGGTCGACGTCGAGATACTCGATATCGAGTGCCTGCATCAGCGGGTAGACGACGTGAGAGACCTTCGCGGTCTCGCCGCTTTGAATCTCGGCCATCGCGCGCTGGGCGCGGTTGAGCGAGGTCTCTAGCTCGATCTGGTGGACGTCAAGCACGTACTCCTCGTCCATCTGGTACGAAGAGCCGTAGACGAACTCCGTCTGGCTCTCGTCGAGGCCGTACGCGAGGAACTGCTCGCGCATCTGCTCGGCTGTCTCGCGGATCTCCTCGAAGGTACCCTTCCCGTTCAGGTAGGCGTGAACGTCCGCGAGCAAGACGACGATCTCGAAGCCCGCCTCCTGCAGGTCGATCAGTTTGTTCGCCGTCAGTAGGTGACCGAGATGAAGCACACCGGAGGGCTCGTAGCCGACGTAGGCGCGTTTGCCTTCGGGATCGTCGGCCAGTGCCTCCAATTCCTCCTCGGTCACGACCTCCTCGGCGTTGCGAGTGATCAGGTCGTACGTATCCATACCACCACTCTGTCGGGGGAGGAATTTAGGGCTTCCCAAGTTCGGCAACCCAGTGACGTGGCAGAACCGACATTACCCCTCCCCGCGAACGGCGTGGTATGAACGACACGCGACGCGCCGTCCTCGAAGCGATCGATGGACAGGCTATCTCGGGTGCCGACCTCGCAGAGCGTCTCGACATCACCCGCGCGGCGATCTGGAAACACGTCGAGGCGCTTCGCAAGGAGGGCTTCGTCATCGACAGCGAAGACGGCTACCGGCTCGAATCGATCCCCGAATTCGGGGCCAGCGCCGTCGAGTACGGCCTCGACGCGCCCTACGAGGTCGAGTATCACGACACCATCGGGAGTACGAACGATCGCGCACGCGAGGCCGCCAGCGAGGGCGCACAGAACCTCGTCGTCCTCGCCGACGAACAGACCGGCAGCCGGGGACGACTCGACCGCGAGTGGAGCGCGCCGAGCGGCGGCATCTGGGTGAGCCCAGTACTCCGGCCCGACATCCCTCCGGCTCACGCTCCGCTGGTGACGCTTGCCGCCGCGGTGGCGACTACGACCGCCGCCAGAGAGGCGGGTGTCGACGCTCAAATCAAGTGGCCAAACGACGTGCTGGTGCCGACAGCGGACGGAGACAAGAAGCTCGTCGGGATCCTCACCGAGATGGAAGGCGAGGCTGACCGGGTCTCGTGGATCGTCCCCGGGATCGGTATCAATGCGAATATCGATTCGGACGAGCTTCCCGAGGGCGCGACGAGCCTTCGCGAGCAGGTGGGTGACGTCCACCGCCGGGTGTTCACCCAGCGCGTGCTCGAAACGCTCGACGAACTACTTACTGACGAGGATGCGATTCTCGAACAGTGGCGCGAGTACGCGCTAACGCTCGGACAGCGCGTCCGCGTCGAGACTTCGGACGACGTCGTCGAGGGGGAGGCCGTCGACATCGAGCGTCCGGGAACGCTGCTCGTCGACACCGGATCGGAGACTGTGCGCGTTCACGCGGGCGACTGTGAACATCTCCGACCGGCCTGACGCGTTTCAGACTGACCGGACGCCAGTCAGATGTCGCGGTCCGGTTCGGCGTCGGTGTCAGCGGGCGGTGCCCGCCGCACCGTCAGTATTGGTCGGTCGGACGTCCTGATTACGCCCTCCGTCACACTCCCCATCAACAGCCTGTCGATCCCCCCTCTACCGTGTGTACCCATCACGATCAGATCACAGTCGTGGCCCTCGGCGTACTCGACGATTGCACGCCGCGGCGAGCCATCGATCAGTCGCG
Organism: Natranaeroarchaeum aerophilus; assembly: GCF_023638055.1. Classification (NCBI taxonomy): domain Archaea; kingdom Methanobacteriati; phylum Methanobacteriota; class Halobacteria; order Halobacteriales; family Natronoarchaeaceae; genus Natranaeroarchaeum; species Natranaeroarchaeum aerophilus. The sequence continues at coordinate 216,755 of NZ_JAKRVY010000004.1, forward strand.
TCTTGACCGGGACCCCCGAGTCGGCGGCCAGTGCTTCGATCTGTTCTAGTGCTTCCTCGCCTTCCTCGCGCAGCACGTCACTGATCCCGTCCCAGGACGCCTCCATGGGGAGTCCGGCGAACGTCGCGGAGTTCACGACGTAGATGGCGTGCACCGTCGCGTCGTGGATCCTCGCGAGTTCGATGGCGTGCTCGACGGCCCGGCCGACGCCGGTCGAACCGTCGGTCGGGACCAGTATCCGATCGTACATCCTGTGGGATGGTACCGACCCACGTCGTATAACTGTTACCCGCGAACGACTGAACCACCGTCAGAGAACGAGTCGCTTCACATCGCCCTGCCCGGCGCGTCGCACCACCGCGCGCACGACATCCTGCGCCCCCGCGAGATTGTCGGAGTCCCCGTCCAGGACCAGCAGTTTCGCGGGACGACCCTCCTCGACGACCCCCCGATCGAGCCCTGCCATCTCCGCACCGTTCACCGTTGCCATGCGAAGCACTTCCCTGGCAGAGAGATCGAACACCTTCGCAGTAAAGGCCATCTCGCGGAACATCGATGGACTGTTCGTCATTACATTATCCGTCCCGAGCGCGAGCGTCGTTCGCGCCGCGAGTTCCTTGACTGGCGGTCGACCCACATCAGTAACGACGTTCGATCGGGGACAGACGACGATCGGTACCTCGCTGTCGTCGAGCCGTTCGAGGTGGACCGGTTCCGGGTGGACCATGTGGACGACGAAATCGGGATCGAGATCCAGAGCGGGGTTGATATCGCTCTCATCGACCTCGCCGGCGTGGATACCGAAAAGCTTGCCCGCTTCAGCGGTTGCCCTTCGCTCCTCATCGAAGTTGGCGTCATTGGCTCCGCTCGCACCAAAGCCATCGGCGATCGCCATCGCGTCGATGGTTTCCCGTCCGAGGATCACCGGGTCGAGGTCGACACCTCCGGCCGCCTCGCGGAGCATTTCGACGCCCGAGATGCCGCCTTCCCGGAATTCGATGGTTGTTCCTGTTCCGGTCGATTGCATGAACTGCAGGGACCGACGCATTCCGTCGACGAGGTCCTCGCGTGACGCCGCTCTGAGCAGGCGGTGTTTCAACCCGTCGGGCGGCGCGACGAGCTCTTCGAGCGAGAGATCACCACCGGCCTCCTTTGCGATCGAATCGCCCAGGTGCGTGTGCGCGTTGACGAACGCCGGGAGCACGATATCGTCGCTCGTCGTCTCGGTCTCCTCGATAGCGACGATCTCTCCATCGTCGATCACTACGCGGCCTTCGATCGGCTCGAAGGACGAACCGCGCAGTATGGTCCCCTCCAGATGCATGGATCGATCTATTCAGCAGCCACTCATTTGCCTGTCGTTCGGCAGTGGTGCAAGTTACGGGATCGACACTCAGTTGGTCCTGTGTTCGAACTCGTCGAGCGTCGCATAATGTGTCCCCCGAACCTCCGAGACGAGCGCGCCCTCGATATCGAGTCCGAGCACGGACGCCGCGGCGTGACCCACCTGCTCCGTCTCCTCGTCCGGAGCGTACACGCCCAGTCGCCACTGCGACTGCTGTGCTGCACGCAACGCCTCGACAAGCGGCGACTGCTCGTCGAGCCGTCTGACCTCGTTCCCGACGACGACACGGGTCGTCGATTCGGTCATCGTGGGACGACCTCGAACATCGAGGATGACGTGGGCTGGCCGTACGTCGGCCCGCACAGCGATCTCGTCCTCCAGATCCCGGATCGTCTCGTGGTCGGCGTCGATGATCTCGTCGGGGACGTCCCGAAGTTCCGCCCAGACGGCCCGCTTGAACAGATCTCGTTCGTCGAGCGCGTCCGCATACCCCTCCGTGCTGTCGTGGCTCCGCAAGGCGACGAGCAGGTCGCTGTCGTCCATCCGCCGAACCGTCGCTGCGGGGATCGACTCCTCGTCGATCAGCCGCTCGGTGCCGCGGCGAAGCAACGATTTGCTGATCCGGGCGACGTGGTGGCTGTAGACAGTGGGGTTCATTAGCGCGCGCGCGATGAGCAGACTTTCGGCTGCCTGAACGTTGCCCTCCTGTAACACGAGCTGTCCGTCCTCGAACGTCAGCTCGCGAACGAGTCGCCCGTGATCGATCGTTCCGTACGGGACGCCGGTGTGGTGGGCATCTCGGACGAGGTAATCCATCCGGTCGACGTCGAGTTCGCCCGATACCAGTTGCCCGTACTGGCCGTCGCCCGCGATCAGGTCGGCGACGGCCTCCGGGTCGAGGTCGTGCTCTCGTAGCACGTCACCGACCGGGTTTTCTGCGAGCAGATCGGCGACGTCGTCGTGATACTGCCCAGTATGTCGATAAATCACCGCCTCGATGTTGTGGCTAAAGGGGCTGTGGCCGACGTCGTGTAGCAACGCTGCGGCCCGGACGCGCTCTGCCTGCGGTCCGTGGATGCCGAGCCCGTCGAGTGCCTGACAGGCGAGGTGGTAGACGCCGAGGCTGTGCTCGAAGCGAGTGTGGTTCGCGGAGGGATAGACGTACGAGACGGTCCCCAGTTGCCTGATCCGGCGGAGCCGCTGGACTGCGGGGGTGTCGAGTAGCGCCGCCGCAACGCCCTCGACCTCGATGTGGTCGTGGACGCTGTCCTTGATTGTCGCCATGCTCTCGGGTTCGGCGGTGTCCTACAAAAAGTGTCGTACGGGCGAGACAGAACTATAGCAGTTCGTCGAAGTCCTTGTGGCCCTGAATCTCGACGTCTTCCTCGGTCACTTCGGCGATGAAGACGCCGTTACCGCTGCCGGTGTCGCGCTCGGTGGCACTCTGGATCGCGCGAGCGGCGACCTCCTTGGCTTCCTCGTTGCTCATGCCTTCCTCGTAGTGCTGTTCGAGGGTACCGTAGGCGACCTGCATCCCGCTTCCAGTGACGGTGTAGTCGTCGCGGATGACGCCGCCCGCGGGGTCGAGGCTGTAGACGTGGGAGCCGTCCTCGTCGACACCCGCGAGGATCGGTCGGATGGCGAAGAAGGGACCGCCTCGCGCGAAGTTGCCTGCGAGCGTCGAGAGCGCCTTCATGCTCATCTTCTCGCCACGACGGGTCTCGTAGAGGCTGGCTTCGACGCGAAGGTACTTGATGAAAGACTGTGCGCCACCGACGGAGCCGACGAGCGTCAGGACGGCGTTCGGGTGGATCTGTTCGACCTTCTGGACGTCCTTGCTGGAAACGAACCGGCCACCGAGGCTCGCACGCATGTCGGTCGCGACGACGACGCCTTCGTCGGTCGTCAGACCGACGGTCGTCGTCCCGGTCTTGTTGACGTTTTCGAGTTCGGACTCGGAGATCTGTGGGTCCGGAAGCGAGCCGATTGACGGGCCGAGTGGGTCCGAACTGGCGTTGTCGAGGCGGTCCTGATTACGCGAGAACTGGGAGTTATCCATGGGAGTTCGCATTGGCTGTCTGTAGAACCCGGCCACATATAAATAACCGAGTTTGCGGTGAATGGGGTAGACCGTGCGTGTGGCCGTCGCTCAGGAAATCGAAATCGTCCGATACAATGAGTCCGGTTCTATGCAGTTGCCTCGTAGGTCCGCTCGACGCGCTCGATAATGCGGTGTAGCGGGGGCGCACGACCCACGGTGCGCTGGAGCGTTACCGCGATCGGCATCAGGACGATACCGAGCACGATGGTAAACTGGTACAGGGCAAACAGTGCGGCTTTTGAGACCCGTTCGATCATCTGTCTTCGCGGCTGACTCTGCGAGGGCAATATAAAAGAATAACTGAAGATATCTTATGTAATGTCGAATCATGAACGAAACGGCCCTTCCACGTCGTGCGATTCAACCGCAGTTTAGCGGGGCGAAAATCAAGTAGGATAACTGACTGTCTTCCAGTAGGTGCGGATTTGCTAATCCCGTGGCTCCTCATAACTTATGCGGATTATATGAATCTCGTGCGCATCGACGAAGCCGGGATCACGTCCCCTCCGCTGCGAGGACGAACCGCAAAGATGGATAACCTCCAGCGGGAACGTGCAGGTATGAGCAACTATCTCGTTGTGATGGAGGCCGCATGGTTGGTTCGTGACGTTAACTCGATCGATGACGCAATCGGCGTCGCGGTTAGCGAAGCCGGAAAGCGTCTGAACCAACAGGATATGGACTACGTCGAGGTCGACGTCGGTGCGACGGGCTGTCCGGCCTGCGGCGAGCCGTTCGACTCGGCGTTTATTGCGGCCGATACCGCCCTGGTCGGTCTGGTACTGGAGATGGAGGTGTTCAACGCCGACAGCGAGGAACACGCCCAGCGGATCGCAAAGAGCGAGGTCGGCGGCACCCTCCGTGACGTCCCACTGTCCGTCGTCGAGACGATCGAATACGAGGACGAGGGCGAGTTAGAAGACGAGTCCGAACCCTGACCCAAACATTATTCTATAACCCGAAGTAATTACGGGTATGGACCTTCCGACGCCTGCGGATCTGCGCGAACGGCGAAACGAACTGGAGTTGACCCAGAGCGAACTCGCAGATCGGGCCGACGTCTCTCAGCCATTGATCGCCCGAATCGAGGGGGGTGACGTCGATCCGCGACTCTCGACGCTTCGACGGATCGTCAGCGCGCTCGCCGAGGCCGAAACGGGAATCGTCCGGGCCGAGGATCTAATGCACAGCGACGTGATCAACGTCGCCCCCGACGACGAACTGAGCGACGCTGTCAGGAAGATGGAAGAGGAAGCATACTCTCAGCTTCCAGTTCTACAGGACGGTATTCCCGTGGGAAGTATCAGCCAGGGGGATCTGGTTCACGCCGAAGAGGGAGACCGAGGCGAACCGGTTCGGGAGTTCATGAGCGAAAGCTTTCCGACGGTCTCGGAGGATACGACCCTCGACGAAGTAACCAGCCTGCTCGAACACTACAAGGCGGTTATGGTCACTGACAGCGGCGAGACGGTCGGAATCCTCACTGAAGCGGATATCGCAGGTCGACTATCGTAACGGGAACGCATATGAGGGTGTGTAGCCACGGATACGTATGGACTGGGTAAAACGGGACCTCGGAAGCGGATTCGTGGTGCTCGTGCCCATTCTGGTGTCGCTGTACGCGTTGCGGTGGCTCTATCTCATTATCGCTGGCCTCCCGCTGTTCAACAACATCGATCCATCGCCAGTTGGTGTCGGACTCAGCATTCTACTCGTCGCTGTTGTCGTTTTCAGTGTCGGTTACTTCATGCGGACGGCGATCGGCGAACTCGTCTCGGACGTGCTGGACTGGGTGATGAACCGAGTCCCGGGCTTTCGGATCGTCTACAATGCCTCGCAGATGGCAGTCGAAACCGCTGTTTCCGATTCGACAGATCTCAACCAGCCCGTGAAAGTGAACCTCTGGGGCAATCTACGAATGACCGCGTTCAAAACCGGGAAGCAAACGACGGACGGAAAACATCTCCTCTTCGTTCCCACGTCACCGAACGTTACCAGTGGGTTCGTTATCGAACTCGACGACGAGGAGTTCGTCGAAGTCGACGAAAGTATCGAAGACGCACTGATCCGGGTACTTAGCGCAGGGTTCGGCGAGCAGAACGGACGAACGAGTTCACAACAGCCGTCCGACGACTAGAACAGGTTTCCCCTTCGTACCGGTCTCGGCGGTACGCTTTCAGAGCGACACTCAGTATTCATATATCAACATACAATATACACGTTCGAAATCAGACTGTACTCCGTGATAGAAATGGTCTGCTACTTCGCCAATCCCCTGACGAAGAGCACTACTCTCACGGAACCAGCTCGTGGTGAGTGCTGAGCGAATCACGGGAGGGCAGCCACGAGCCGGGTCCGCTGGCCCGTTCAATGATCGGCTGGATTCAGTCGTGGAGCCAGACTGTCGCGAGGACACGACTCCTGTCGGTGACCAGGAGCTAACCACCCAGTACGTACAGATCGATCTCGCCTCGTGTACAAAACGACAACAGGACTTCAGTATGGGCGAATAAGCGTACCCATCGACTTCAGGGGGCCAGACGTCCCTCACGGCACGTGAGACGCTGTTCCGTCGTCATCAGAACACAGAGGGGACCGAGACATGAGATGTATCGTCAACAGCATAAAGCGGGCGTATTATGTCCGATGGTACGCCCGACAAGCGCAAGTCTGTCCACGACGGGTGAGCGGAGGTATCATACTCTTACGACTGTCCTAAGGCAGTGTGCACGAACTGCGATATACCCGGATAGAAGACCGCTGCTTCCATGATGCTATGACCGTAATATCTCCTGATGTGACGATTTTCGCTCCTCTTGGCGCGGCGAGGGTGTCACATCGGACCCCGTGTGACATCGGGTGCTGATCCGTCCGGAGCAGCTATCGCCCCAATGACGACCGATTTGTGTAACTGCCACAGGTACTCCGGAACACTCAGTCTTTCCTCGCCCAGTTTGTCAATTGCTTTGAGCCCAATGGACGAGTTCGTAAAGAGCCCTCCCGACGGTTAGAGCCACTTGCCGAGAACTCAGTTCGAGCATGGAGAGATGAAGTGCAGTGAACTACCCCGCCCTGCTCGCGCTAACGCACTCGCTGAGGGCGGGGGCTTAGCGCCTATATCAAGCTAAATAATAGATAGTTATCACTTCATGCTGAGATGAGTACTATTTCCAACATAAAATCCCTCTGCTGGCTATGGCCACTATGCCCCAGGTCAAGTGCGGTTATTCTGTGATAACCATGATCTGTGAATTTAGGATTTTATGGATTGTTCTATAATATTGTGGCTCCATATTGGCAAATACACTGGCATCAACTGAGCATATACGGCGAAAGTTAGCAATAATGCAGGCCTATATTTACAGATAAGTATGTTTATCCGCAAGTATGGGAACATTAATGCAGGAGGGATCCATTGACCCGCCCATGAGCACCGAGGACGCGGTCGACACCTCCCGAGCCTCTGTCAAAACCTACGTTCCGGCGTATCAAAAAACGCAGTGGAAAGAACACGCTGACGATCTCGGTATGAGCCAGAGCGAGTTCGTCCGGACGATGGTGCAGGCCGGTCGCCGGGGGTTCGGTGCGAGCCCAGAGGAGATCGAGAACGCACCGAAGGGAGATTCCGGGACGACCGACAGGACCGATACCACTGCCCAGCAGGCGACAAACGGTGCAGAACTCGGTGAGAGAGTAATCGCATTACTCCAACGCGAGGGGACGCTTTCCTGGGAGGACCTCGTCGAAGCGCTCACCGACGACATCGAGGAGCGGCTCGACGACACGATGGCCGAGTTACAGGACGAAAGCAAAGTTCGTTACAGCGGTCGTCACGGCGGCTACACGCTCTCGGAGGATAGATGAGCCGCACGACCACTACTGACGAGAGCGTCGACGATCCGGTTGCCTACTTCGTTCAGGACGTCGGCTACCACGGCAAGACAGAACGGACACAGACGGCCTACGAGCGGGTTCTCAGGCAGTTCGAGGCGTTTCTGGCCGAGGGGACAGCACGGGCACAGAACGGCGTCAGCGTCGACGAAGCGACGCACAGGGACTGTATGGAGTGGGTCCACTCGCTTCGGACCGACCATGCAGGGAGCACAGTTGCGACGTACGCCTCGTATCTCCACCGCTTTTACGGGTATATGACACAGGTCGGTGTCCTCGACGCCAACCCGATGACCCTCGTTGTCGACCAGATCGAGGAGTCGATCGACACCGATCCTGCCCGTCGGGAGATCTCGCTCGAAGAGATGCAGGGGTTCGTCCAGGGGATCACCCATCCACTGGATCGAGCAATCATCGTAACGCTGCTGAAGACCGGGCTCCGTGTTGGCGAGCTCTGCAATCTCGACGTCCGGGACGTGAACATTGCGACCGATGATCTCGCCGCTGAAATGGACGCCAGACCACAGCTCTCTGGGCAGATGAACACCATATACGTCTCCCCGGAGCCATCCCGTGGTGAGCGGCTCAATGGAGAGGAGCGAACAGCCTCGAACAAACGGAAGCGCCAGACAGTCGTCCCGGTGGACGAGGAACTGGAGTCCGTGCTCGTCGAATGGTTAGCGATTCGGCCGGACCCGGTCTCGGACGCCGACCCGCTGTTCGTGAGTACGGGGGACTCGTGGGGGCATCGCCTGTCGACGGATATGGCACACACGATCGTCACCGAGCACGCCGAAGTGCGGGGCTGGTATCGGTCTGGTGGCGGTGCCGCAGAGAACGTTACACCCCACTACTTTCGACACTTCTTCACGACGCATCTTCGGAGCGAAACCGGTGATCGGGGGATCGTGAAGTATCTCCGTGGGGACGTCGCAGAGGACGTGATCGACACGTACACGCACAACTGGGGTGATCGGGTGCGAGAAACCTACGAAGCGAGTATCTACTCGCTGTTTTGACCGACGAGCGGGCCTGTGTATCGAGGAGTCCTCGATAGATCGAACGGTCACTGTTTTCTGTCTACTACCGATCGGTGCGTCGCGTGGCGACCACGTAAACTCTTTTTCGCTATATAGAATATTGCGCACTGGGCTGCAATCGCGCCACGATCGATCCACCCCGATATTTCGATAGCACGGAGAATCAGCGAGTGATCGATCTCCGGACGCTCGTGCCCCTCGATACGGAGACGGTCGTCGAGTCGGTCGGAAAGACCGGTAATCTCGTCGTCGTCGACGAGGACTACCGCTCGTTCGGCGTCACCGGCGAGGTGGTCGCCAGCGTCGCCGATGAGGCACTCGGCGACCTCGAATCGGTCGAACGGGTCGCAGTCCCGGACGTGCCGATCCCCTACTCGCGCCCCATGGAGAACGAGGTCATTCCCGACGCTCAGGATATCGAAGACGCAGTCGAACGGACCCGATAGATGTCGGGAGACACCGATCGAGTCCCGGTCGTGGCTGACGGGGAGTGGGCGGATGACGTCGAAGAGGAAGAAGGCGTTGTCGTCAACTGGTTCACCGGCGAGGGAGCCACCGTCGCCGAGGGTGATACCCTCTGTGAGATCCAGGTCGTGAAAGTGAGTATCGACATCCTCGCTCCCACCGAGGGAACGCTGGTCGAGATCGCCAGTGGCGAGGACGACGAGTTCACGATCGGCGACACGCTCGCCTGGGTCGAACCGGGGTGACCGTCGATGAGTGATGCATCCGATGGAGCCGCACCGCGCACCGTCGCCGAGGAACGCTCCCTCGGCCCGATGCGCCGGACGATCGCCACCCGGCTACAGGAGAGTTATCGAAACGCCGTGCACGTCACTGCGAGCCGAGATGTCGACGCGGAGTCGCTCCTGATCGCGGCGGATGCACTCGGTGAGGACGTGTCGCTGTTCGACGTCCTGCTCCGTGCGCTGTCGGACGCGCTCGAGGAACACCCGGCATTCAACGCGACGTTCGAGGACGGGACTCACCGGCTCTACGAGGAACACAACGTCGGTGTCGCGATGGATATCGACGCCGGACTCGTGACACCGGTCATCGCCGACGTGAGTGCGAAGTCGGTACGCGAGATTGCGGCCGAACGTCGCCGGCTGACGGTGCTCGTCCAGCAGGGCGAGTACGACATGAACGACCTCCGGGGCAGCACGATCACCGTCACGAACCTCGGCGTGCTCGGCGTTGATTCATTTACTCCGGTTATTAATCCGCCCGAAGTGGCGATTCTTGGCGTCGGCCGCATCGTCGAGCGGGCCCGGCCCGCAGCGGAGTGTGTCGAGTTTCGCCGACAGCTCACTCTCGATCTGAGCTTCGATCACCGGGTCGTCGATGGAGCGGCTGCGGCCCGCTTCCTGGCGACGCTTGCTGAACACGTCGAGAACGCGACACAGTACACCGCGAACGGGGCGTGACAGCCTGCGGGGATCCTCTTCGAGGATCCCACCGGGTCGTCGGCACCGATCAGTTGACGGTCAGAACGGGGATGGACGACCGCCGGACGACGCGTGCCGTCGTGCTGCCGAGCAGGCGGCCGGAGCCGACCGACCGCCCGCGCGTGCCCATCGCCAGGAGGTCCGCGTCGACCATCGAGGCATACGAGAGCAGTTCCTCGGCGGGCACGCCACGGCGAACCGTCGTCGCGACATCGAGTCCCCGCTCGCGGGCCATCGTTGCCACCTCCTCGACGGCTGTGTTTCCGCCCGTTTTGAGCAGGCCGATGATACTCCGGGGCGCATCACCGAGGTCGTACGCCGTGGGGTCGACGACGTAGACCACACGGACGTCAGCGCCGTACCTCTCGGCGACGTCGAGAGCAGTCCCTGCGGCGCGTTCTGCAGCATCGCTGCCGTCGGTCGGCACGACGATCCGCTCGTACGAACCGTCCACAGCTGGGTCGGCGCTCCGGGGTACCGACAGGACCGGAACGTCCGCGCGCATGAGAACTCGTTCAGTGGTGCTACCCATCCGTACTCGGTCAGCGCCAGTTCGTCCGTGAGTCCCCATCACGACGATGTCGATGTCGTGTTCGTCGACATACTCGAGGATCGTTGTATAGGGAACGCCTTCCCGTACTGCACGCGCAGCTTCCAGTCCTGCTTCCTCGACGTCTTCTGCGATTCGAATCGTCGCTTCACGTCCACGCTGCTCTGACGCTTCGTGAAGCGTTGCGTACTCCTCGTCCGCGAGTCCTGACGGATCCTCCCCCGTCTCGACGACGTAGAGCGCGTGGACGTCTATCCCGAACGCATCTGCAAGGTCCGTCGCATGTCCGACCGCTGCCGCGGCGGCCTCGCTACCGTCTGTTGGAACGAGCATCTGATTGAACATATGTCTCGATTCGAGAGCCATGATTATCAAGGGCTACTGTGGACCGGAAGACCCCAGCTATCACAAGGGATAGTTGTGTGTACTAGGTGAACTGTCGGTAGGGATAGAGCAACCGCGCGGAGCTACCGGACAACGACCACGGGGACTGACGATCGATGGACAACGGTCTCGGCGACGCTCCCGAGCAGTATACGGGAAAAGCCCTCTCGACCATGACTTCCGATCACCACCGTATCGATATCCTCGTGTTCCGCCCGGGCGACAATTACGTCGTCGGGTTGTCCACGAGCGACCTCCGTTTCGACATCGATGTCGTGATCGGACGCTGTCTGGGCCGCTTCTGAGACGAGTTCGTTTCCGCGCTGGCGAGCTTTGTCGAACCCCGGTGGTTCGCCAGCATCGTCTTCGAACGCCATCCAGTAGCCTTCGGGTTCGGGCACGACGTAGAGTACCTGTAGTTCGGATTCCGGAAACGTTTCGAGGGTATACTGGAGGGCTTCCTTCGCTGGGTCGGAGCCATCGTACGGCAGCAGTATCCTGTCGTTCATAGTTGGGATTTCATGCGGAACCTCAATAATCATACAGGGTAGTCTGGATGATCGGTGGATCCGTAGCGGAATTACGGAATTGCAAGGAGAAAGCTCCGCCCTCTAGAGGGTGAGGATTTCGATCGTCGAGAAGAGTCATCCGATGGAACATGGTCTGAACACACCTCCTGTCACTATGTATCAACAGACCAGCACGTATCTCTTTGAGTTGCCGCGGAGTAGTCACACAGTGGAGGGCCAAACGATTTCAGAGAGATGACAGAACACGTGCTTACCCCGATCGACGGCTCGGACGAGGCGTTTGCTGCACTGTCGTATAGTTGCAGCATGTTCCCCGACGCAAACCACGTGGCGATTCACGTAATAAACCCCACGATGAAACGGTACGAGGGCCACGGATACGACGCGGGATGGCTCACAGAGGCACAACGCGAGGCCGAGGAGTACCACGAGACCGCACGAGAGATAGCCCAGCAGTACGATGTTACGGTAGCGGAATCGGTAACGGAACAGGGCGATCCTGCCCGGGAAATCGTCAACTACAGCGCAGAACAGGGGATCGAGCATATCGTGATGGGGAGTGTTGGACGTTCAAGCCTCGGGAACCTGGTCGTTGGTAGCGTTGCGAAGACGGTCACTCGACGGACTCCCACATCCGTTACTGTCGTGCGAAACGTCGAAACACCGGAGGTAGATCCCCCTCACGATATCCTCGTCGCTATCGATGGTTCAGAACAGGCCTACGGGGCGCTCGAGTACGCCCTGAGCGCACTTCCATCGGCAACGGTCTCGGTCCTGTACGTCGTTGAGCCATCACTGGAGCTGCCGATTTCCCATGCCGAGGCGAAAGCATCCGAGGACACCGCCGAAGGCGCGGAAAACGATGCGGATGCAGTCCTCGAAACGGCACAGCGACGGGCCGACGAACACGACAGGACGATCGATACCGCATCCAGACGTGGAAAGCCGTCACGGATGATTCTCGAACACGTTGCGGAACACGATTTCGATCACCTCGTTGTCGGCCATTCCGGGCAGTCGGGATGGCAGAAGATACTCCTGGGGAGTGTCGCCGAAACGATGGTGTTCCGATCCCCTGTCCCGGTTACCGTCGTCCGGTAGTGGGCAACGCCCCCTGAACGGATGGTTCAAAACGAGCGGATCGAGGTCGTTCGAAAATCAACGATTTCGCGATAGAGGGGCGCTACTCGCCTTGTCCGGCGACGCCGTCAGCGAATGACCGAGATCGAGACGGTCGGCGATTGACGCGACCAGAACCCTTCGAGCCGATCAAACAGTCAACACTGGCCGGTCCGGCGTTCGGAGGATCCGTTCGGCGACGCTTCCGATCCGGTTTGTTCGGCTGTGGCCCTGGCCCTGATACCCGATCACGATCACGTCCGCATCGATCTCTGCTGCGGCCCTGTGGACCTCCTCCCAGGGTCGCCCACGGCAAACGGTCTGACTCGTCTCGATGCCGATCTCGGCCGCGCGATCTTCGATCCCTGCAAGTATTGTCGACCCACGGTCTTCGAGGTTGTCGAGTACGAGTTCACTGCTGCTCAGCGCGGGTTGCCCGTATCGGTTGGTTTCGACGCAGTACAGTGCGTGCACGTCCGCATCGTACCGGGTGGCGAGTTCGAGAGCGTGCTCGACTGCGCGACTCGCTGGATCGCTCCCGTCAGTCGGAACGAGGATCGTTTCGTACATCGGTAGGAACGACTAGATCGAACGCGAGCAAATAGTGCGTTTGTCGCTGGTTGACACGACGAGAGCACTCACGCAGTAAGCACCGGGTGGTCGGTGTTTCTGACGACGCGCTCGGCCGTGCTCCCGATCTCTTCACCGCCACCGATTCCCTGGTTCCCGAGGATGAGTAGCTCCGCGTCGACCGCGTCGGCGTAGTCAATTATCTCGGCGTGCGGACGACCTCGCCGCAGTTCGGTCGTGACGTCGAGTGGAGTTCGGTCGTGTAGATCGGCCAACAATCCATCCGCGTGCTCTTCGAGATCATCGAGTACCTGCGTCGATTCCGCCAACATCGAATCTCCGTATCGCCGCGTGTCGATGACCGAGATCCCATACAACTCGGATTCGAACGCAGTAGCCAGGTCTACGGCCTGTTCGACGGCACGGGTCGCCGGATCACTGCCATCGGTTGCAACGAGAATTCGATCGTACATGACCTACTAGTGTTCCACCACGGATCGGGGTAAATACGTTCAAGCCCGTCTTCAGGTGAGCAACAGTGCCCGACCAGCAACTATTCCGACATAAGGGACTACTCCAGTGCGATCCAGTATGCATACGTACCGAATCGAACACAATCGGCTACAGCACAATTCATGCCACGCACCGTTCTCGTTCCGATCGATGGGTCCGAGCAATCGTACGGAGGGGTCGCGTACGCACTGGAATCGTTTCCGGCGGCGGAGTTGACCAGCCTCTATGTGATCGATGCGGAGAAAGAATGGGAGATCTTTTCGGGACCGGGTCTGACGGAAGACTGGGAATCGCAAGTTACTGAGCTCGCGGAGAAACGCCACGATCGAGCCGAAACGCTCGCATCGGAGTACGACACCCATATCGAGCGCGACACGAGGTCCGGAAGCCCTCGCAAACAGATCATCAAGTACGTCATCGATCACGATATCGATCACATCGTGATGGGGCGTCACGGCGAGTCGTCGGTTTCCACCCCGTTCATGGGCCAGGTCACGGAAGCCGTCATCAGGCGTTCACCTGTTTCAGTCTCGGTCGTCCCACTCACGGCTCGCGAGGTGCAGTCTGCCGAGTGGCCTGGAGCGGTTCTGGTACCGTTCGACGGCTCCGACCCCGCAACGGACGCACTGGAGTATACCCTGACTCAGTTTGAGAGTGACCCAGTAACGGCATTACACGTGATCGAAGGAATTGGCGAGTACGACGCCGAGGGAATCGAAGGGACGTATCTCGAAGAGCAACTGCAGAAACTCTCAGAGGACGCCGATGAACTGCTCGATACGGCAGAGCGTCTGGCGAGTGGGCACGGGACAGAGATACACACTGCTACGGAGTACGGTCGGGCGGGGCGATCGATCATCGAGTACGGTACAGCAAACGGGTTCGACCAGATTATTATGGGAAGTCACGGCCGTACTGGAATCTCCCGAATCGTCCTCGGGAGTGTCGCCGAGACGGTCGCCCGACGCTCACCCATCCCCGTCTCGCTCGTGAGAGATGTTCCGGACAGTTCCTGAGTTGTCGCACACTCGCGAGGACCGAACTGTCCCGGACACCGAAAAAACGCCACGGGCTGATCTGTTTCGATCGGTTGTACCGTATGTAGCTACATAGCATCTAGCGACGAACGAGGATCACTCCCACCCCTCCCGGATCTCTTCTGCCGCCGCCGTGAAGCGATCGGCAATATCGTCGCCATCGTCAAGGATGTCGACGATCGCGTCGTCGAGGGGGCCCCATACAGCGTCTATCTCCCGGTGAGCCGGCTGCAAGCTCGCTTGCGCGAATGACTCGTGGAACGCTGCGACATCCTCCGGCAGCGCTTCGAGATCCACATCGGCAACGACCGGTATACGAGAGTGATCCGTAGCCATCCGTTCTACGACCTCGTCGTTGGTGCAGTACCACTCCGCGAAGTCGATGGCGGTATCGCGGCGATCGTCTCCCTCGTCGTCGGTCATCGCGGTCGTGAAATACCACAACGAGATGCCCGCATACGGTGAGAGTTCGCCACCGTCGATCTCCGGAACCGACGTCACACCGGGGTCAACCGTTGCGTCACGCAGACCGTCTACCGCCCACGGGCCGTTGACGTGGAATAGGGCATCACCGCGGGCGAAGGCATCCGTCTGGGTGTCGTAGTCGAGGTCGGACGGCTGGAACTCGGACAGTTCGTCACGGTACAGCTCCATCCCTTCGTGAAACTCGTCGTCCTCGATCCCGAGCACCGGGTTGTCATCCTCGTCGAGTCGGGAGACGAATCCGCCGAAGGCAAGGAGATACGCACTGAGGAAGTATGCCCGGCCCGGACAGGTGAAGCCGTACTGATCGTCGTCAGGTGCGTGAAACTCCTCGGCCTCGGTGACCAGTTCGTCGAGCGTCTCGGGCGGACTGTCGAGATACTCGCGATTGTACAGCAGCGTCGGTACCTCGGCCGACCGCGGCAGGCCGATCGTCTCCTCGCCATCAGGAGTCCGAACCGCCTGTGCAGCGAGTTCAGTAAACGTTTCGTCGACATCCAGGTCGAGATACTCGGTTACGTCGAATAGAAACCCCCGATCGTGGTGGTTACCGACGCGGTCGTGCGTCCATGTATACAGTTCGGGGGGGTTCCCGCCATCGACTGCCGTCGCAAGCTGGCTCTCCAGAGCAGAGAACTCCTGAACACTGATCTGCGATCCCGTCTCGGCTTCGTACGCGTCGACGCCTGTCGCCAGCGCGGCTGCAAGGGGATCGGTGAGCTCGTGCCAGATGCTGGCGTCACCGGGGGAATCTTCACCGTTCAGACACCCCGACAGCGCGCTCGCGGCGACGATTCCGCCCGCACTCTTGAGCACCGTTCGTCGATCCATTATCTGCTTTTGAGCGAGAACGGACATAGGGTCTGCGGTACGTACTCTCCCGTACCGACTGCCCTCGACAGGAGAGTACCCCGGTGTACGACATCGATAAGCCTACATTACGTTCGACCTGTTCCGGTACCCCTTGTCTAACAAAGCGGATCGGCGCTGTTCGTAAACCTATGTCACAGGTCGGCCACCACCTGCCCCTGCCGGAGGAGATCACGTCACCCCGGGCGAAACTGGTCTACCTTCATATCGCTATCTCCGGGGACGTGTCAGTTCGGGAACTCGAACAGACCCTCCGTATGTCGAAGCTCGCACTGTTCGGCGTACTCGATTCCCTAGAGAGTGGTGGATTCATCTCGCAGGTCGACCAGCGATACACTTGCAAAACGTGAGCCCCCCAGAGCCAGATCAGTAGCCGCGTTCGATCAGGTAGTCCGCGAGATCCTCGAGCAGATCACGTGACTCGTTATCGGGGAGAACTTCAAGTCGCTCTTTGCCCGACTCCACGAGCTCCGCAGACATATCCCGCGCGTAATCGATACTGCCAGCCGCTTCGAGCGCCGCGACCGCCTCGTCGATCTCCGCTTCGGTAACCGCTTCGACGGAGTCGGTTTCGACAAGCGAGTCGATGTCGACGCCGTGCTCTCTGGCGTGCAGCGTAAGGAGCGTCTGTTTGTTCTCGACGAGGTCGCTTCCGCGCTGTTTGCCGAGCGTCTCGCTTGGCACAGTCAGATCGAGGACATCATCCTGAATCTGGAACCCGCGCCCGATATCGAGCCCGTACCCGTACAGTGCCTCGACTGTCTCCTCGTCCGACCCCATCAGGATCGCTGGAAGGCACGCAGCTGCTCCGTACAGCACCGCGGTCTTCTGTTCGACCATGTCGAGGTACTCCTCGGGCAGGACGTCGTCGCGGGTCTCGAAGGCCACGTCGAGCGCCTGGCCCTCACAGATGTGCGTACAGGTCGACGCGAGAACATCGAGTGCTTCGACCATCTGATCGGACGGCGCATTCGTCTCAATCATGATCTCGAAGGCCTTCGAGTAGAGCGTGTCGCCTGCGAGAATCGCCGTCTCCAGATCGTACTCGCGGTGGACCGCCGGGACGCCACGCCGCAGGTCGTCATCGTCCATGATGTCGTCGTGGATCAGGGTAAACGACTGAATGACCTCGACGCTAATCGCTGCCGATAGCACGTCAATCTCTTCTTCCTGTTTGAGCGTCGGGAAGGATCGGTACTCGACCTCGGATGCATCGGTGTCCGCAAGCGACTCTGCGACAAGTAACGAAACCGTCGGACGGAGTCGCTTTCCACCGGCATCGAGCAGATACCGCGAGGCCTCGTAGAGCCGTTCTGGCTCGACGATGGGGAGCTTTTCCGGAATCGCGTCGTTGACGAGTTCGCGTCGCTGGCGAACTGCCGCTAACACGCGATCGTTTCGGGCCTCGGTATCGTTCATGTCAGTCAACGAGTTGGATGCGGTTGCCGTTCCGAGTTACGTGCAGATCGCGTCCCATCGTGTAGCCCTGATTGGACGCGAGGTCGACGTAGCCCGAGAACCCTTTCATGTTCTGGTGGGCCGGGATGACGTGCTGGGGCTGGAGCGCGTCCAGCATCTCGTAGTGGCCCTCCTGGCAGAGGTGCCCGGAGACGTGGATGTCGTCGTAGATCCGGGCGCCCTGCATGCCGAGCAGTTTCTCGGCCTGGTAGCGCTGGCCCTCGTTGGTCGGCTCCGGAATCACACGAGCCGAGAAGACGACCTTGTCGCCGTCCTGGATATCGTAGGGCGTCTCACCGCGGGCCATCCGGGTAAGCATCGCGCGCGGCTCGCCCTGGTGGCCTGTGACGACTGGCAGGAAGTTCTCCTTGCCCTCGTTCATAATCCGCTTGAACGTGCGGTCGACGGATTTCCGGTGGCCAAACATTCCCAGGTCGTCCGGGAAGTCGACGAAGTCGAGGCGTTCCGCAGTGCCGGAGTACTTTTCCATCGAGCGCCCGAGCAGGACGGGCTGACGCCCGATATCCTTGGCAAACTCGACGAGGCTGGTCACACGCGAGATGTGACTGGAGAACGTCGTCGCGACGATACCCCCGTCGTAGTCCTCCATGCTGTAGAGGGCGTCTTTGAGGTGCCGTCGCGCGACGGACTCGCTGGGCGTGCGGCCCTTTTTGTTCGCGTTCGTACAGTCCTCGATGTAACAGAGCACGCCGTTGCCCTCGCGACCGATCTCGCGGAACCGCTTCATATCGATCGGGTCACCGATGACCGGATCGTGATCCATGCGCTTGTCGAGGCCGTAGACGACCGAGCCTTCCGGCGTGTGAAGCACCGGATTGATCGCGTCGATGATCGAGTGCGTGACGTTGACGAACTCAAGATCGACGTTGCCGCTGTCGCCGATCCGCATCGTCTCGCCTGCTTCCATCTTTACCAGATCGTTGTCGACGCCGAACTTCTGTTCGCCCTCGATCTGCTGTTTGACGAGCTCGATCGTAAACGGCGACGCGACGATCGGTGCGTCGTACCGGTGGGCGAGCTTGCTGATCGCGCCGATGTGGTCGAGGTGACCGTGCGTCGGGACGATTGCCTGGACGTCGCCCTCGAGCTGGCTCATGATCCGATCGTCCGGAATCGCTCCCATATCGATCAGATCGAGACTGTGCATCCGTTCGGTTTCGACGTTGTCGTGGATCAGAACCTGCGAGAGGTTCAGACCCATGTCGAAGATGACGACGTCGTCACCAGCGCGAACGGCAGTCATCTGCCGTCCGACTTCCTCGTAGCCGCCGATTGTTGCGATTTCGATTTCCATAGTTGGTCCGAGCATTCAAAGCCACGTGTGTGGCGCGTCCGCTCACTGAAACGCCCGCGGAAAACGGGAACGAGACCCCGGCGTCTTACAGCACGTCGGCCGCGCACCCGCCTGCAGGATCCGTCGTCACGACGGACCCCACTACCCGCGGGTCGTGTTACTCGCTCCTACGAGTCCCTATACTAAAAAGGCGCGGCTTGCCGGTCACTGAAATAGGGGTGTCTTTATGGCTACTGCTCGACCGCTCCCTGAAGCCGTTCTTTGAGCTGCTCTGCGACCCCCAGGAGGTGGGCCTGGCCCCAGAGTGCAACGATAAGCGCACCAGCGGTATTGAACATCAGGTCGACGACGGTGTCGTCGAGGCCGTGCTGGGAGAGCGGCATCGTGATGCCAGTCTGCGCGGCGAAAACATCCAGACCGAACTCGAAGAGCTCCCAGAGGACGCCAAAGGCGATCACGAAGATGAGAATGTAAAAGAAGTAGAACCGCTTCGGAAGTTCGATCTGATCGCTGTGCAGGTCGAGCGCGCGAACCGTGACGTAGCCGATGCCTGCCACGAGCGACGCCGAGAGTGCGTGGGTCAGGTGATCCCACCAGTGGAAGTGGCCGTACATCCCGGCCGATCCGAGCGTATGGAAGAAGACGGCGGCAGTCACCCACAGCGCCAGCCACGGATCGAGTGGCAGTCTGTAGTTCCGTTCGAGCACCGCAGGCAGGAAGGTAATTGCAAGCGCGAGGCCGCCGTTGACGATCGCCTTCGGGTTGCCGTTCACAATGCCGAACGCGACGATTCCGACCAGAATCAACTGCATCGCACGGGAGAACCGTCGTTGCTGGCGTGGCGGGACGGCACGGCGGACACGGTCGATCATCGGCGCATCACCTGGCCGAACTTCCGTCGAAGGCGGCGTGATCGCGGCCGGAAGTACAGGTTGAACATGACACCAGCCACAATCCCGGCGAGTGTGACCCAGATCCATTCGATCATGAGTGCCTCGTTGGTCGTGAGAAATTCCGTGCCGAGATAGACGTCCATGTTGTACCGCAGAATCGTCCACAGCCCCGCCGCTGCAAGCGTCGCCGTGACGGTGAGGACGACCGCGAACCAGTCGGTGATCCGCATCCACGTCAGCAGGTGGAGTTCGACGGTGACGATCAGGGCGAGCGCCGCGATCGAGAGGTAGGTTGCGAAGGTGTTCGAGAGCGCGGAGAGTTCGAGCGCGCGCACCACGATCGGTAGCGTCGCGAGCAGTAGTAGCTCCCAGGGTAGCATGACGTACGGCGAGCGGTGAACCACCGGCGGGACGAGCACGATACCTGCCGTTGCAGCCGTAAAGGCGATCCACTGCAGGTCGAGATCCAGCACGCTTTCGAGCAAGACGATGCCGAGAATTGCGACGAACGTCCACCCGATGATCGCGTTCAGACGGTTGTCGTTGAACAGGCTTTCGAGGATATCCTCCTGTTGTTCCATCTATCCCGTCTGGACACCCGTTCCTCTTAATAGCTATGGCCCGTCTTTCTACAGTATACTTATCCTTTTGAGATGCCTTTGAAATATATGATGATGCTGACTACCCACGTACTGGCTGGCCTCGCACTCGCACTTCCAGTCGTGGTTTTCGTGCCGGAACTCGCTCCTGTCGCGGTCGTCTCCGGGGCACTCGGTGGCGCGTGGCCCGATTTCGACCTGTACGCGGGCCACCGCAAGACGCTGCACTTTCCCGTGTACTACTCAGCACTGGCGGTTCCGGCCATCGGCTTGGCACTCGTCATCCCGACACTCCTGACGGTCGCCGTAGCAGTCGGCCTCGCCGCCGCAGCATTGCACTGTTTGATGGACGTCTTCGGCGGCGGCCTCGAACTCCGCCCATGGGAAGGGGGGTCGGAAAGGGCTGTGTACGACCACTACCACGACCGCTGGGTCACCCCACGGCGACTGATCCGATACGACGGTTCCCCCGAAGACCTCCTGCTCGCTGGCGGGTTTGCAGTGCCGACCGTCCTGCTACTCGACGGCCTCGTCGTCGTACTCGTCACGTTGTTGCTCGCCGTCTCCTTCGTGTACGTCGTCCTCCGGCGATGGCTCGCGGACCTCGCACCGGCGGTGTTCTCGAAGGTGCCGGAGCCGATCGAGGAGTACGTCCCCGATCGGTATACGGAGTGAGCGTCGACGACAACACCTATTTTCCTCGGACGGCGAACTCCGGCCATGCCGAGCGAACGCGAGAAGATGGTGGCAGGCGAGATGTACGACCCCGAAGATCAGGATCTGAGGGATGCACACAGACACGCCCGGCGGCTCGCCGACGAGTACAACCGGACGATCATCGACGACGAGGAGCGCGCCCTCGAACTGCTGGAGGAGTTGTTCGGTTCGACCGGCGAGGATCCCTATATTGAACCCGACCTCCGCTGTGATTACGGGTTCAACATCCACGTCGGCGACGACTTCTTCGCGAACGCGAACTGCGTCTTTCTGGACGTCTGTCCGATCGAGTTCGGCGACGACTGTATGCTGGGACCGGCCGTGCAGGTGTACACCGCGACCCACCCCGTCGACGCCGAGGAGCGCACGGCGGGGCTCGAATACGGCAAGCCCGTGACGGTCGGCGACGACGCCTGGATCGGCGGCAACGCGGTGCTCAACCCCGGCGTGACGATCGGTGACGGCGTCGTGATTGGCTCCGGCGCGGTTGTCACCGAGGACGTGCCGGACAATGTTGTCGTGGCTGGGAACCCGGCAGAGATCGTCAAAGAGCTCTGAGCACTCGACAGCTCAGATCAATCGATTGTCGTCCCGACCCGATCGCCAGCGAGGAACGGACCGACCGAATCAAGGTCGAAGATCGAGGCCTCGACGTCGAGTTCGAGCAAGGCCCGGACCTTCCCGGCCATCCCGCCGGTCACGTCGGTCGCGTCACTTGCGCCAAGCACCTCCGCGACGTCCTCATACGCCTCGATCCGGGAGATGACGGCATCATCATTATCGAGTACGCCCGGAACGGCGGAACAGAGCCCGACCCGGTCGGCGTCAACGCTCGCCGCCAGTTCGACGACCAGCTCGTCGCCGCTCACGACGGTCACCCCCTCGCCCGTGTGGCCGATCACGTCGCCGTGGAGTACGGGGACGAAGCCCTCGCCGAGCAGCGTTCGGACCTGCTGGACGGGCAAGGTCAACTCACCGCCCGTATCACGGCTCGCGGCCGAAAGCGGGTGGACGGGAACTGCGGGGACGTCGTGCTCGCGAAGCCGTCGCAGGACGAACTTGTTGAGGGTCTTCATCGCGCCGTGGATCGCGAGAACGCCGTCGGCATCTCGCGTTCCCTCGGTAGTCGAGACGCCGTAGTCGGCGGCGTTCGGGTGGCCGAAGCTCCCGCCGCCGTGGACGACGACCAGACCGTCGAGATCATCGACGGCATCACCGATGGCGGCCGCTGCGGCGTC
Source organism: Natranaeroarchaeum aerophilus (assembly GCF_023638055.1). NCBI lineage: Archaea > Methanobacteriati > Methanobacteriota > Halobacteria > Halobacteriales > Natronoarchaeaceae > Natranaeroarchaeum > Natranaeroarchaeum aerophilus. The sequence continues at coordinate 238,856 of NZ_JAKRVY010000004.1, forward strand.
GAGTGACTCGCCGTCGACTGTCTCCTCACGGTCCTTGTCGGTGACGACGCTCCCACCCAGTTTCAGGACGACCGTCATTGTTCCTCCAGACGGACGCCCTCACGATCGAGCCCGGCCCGGAACGTCTCCTCACAGCCCGGCGTGAACCGCAGTGCCGTCTCGGTCTCCTCGCTGTCGTCGAGTGCGACGATACAACCGCCGCCGCCTGCACCGGTGAGTTTCGCGCCGTACGCTCCCGCATCACGGGCGGCCCACACCATGTTGTCGAGTGATCTGGAGGAGACGCCGAGCGCTTCGAGTAGCCCGTGGTTGAAGTCCATCAGTTCGCCGAGGCGCTCGATATCCCCCTCGGCCAGCGAGCGCTCGCCCTCGCGCACAATATCGCCGATCGCCGCGACCGTATTCGCGGCGAAGCCGTAGGTCTCCCGGAGTTCGCGGACACCCGCGACGAGCTCGCCGGTGTCGCCCGCGCCGCCGTCGAAGCCGACCACGATCGGTAGGTCCGGCGCGTCAATGGCCCGGCAGTCGTCGCCCTCCACACGGACCGCGCCGCCCATCGCCGAGCAGAACGTATCCGCACGCGAGGCCTGCCCCTCCTGGACCTCGTACTCGGCCTGAAACGCCCGGTCGGCGATCTCTTCGGCTTCCAGTTCGACGCAGAGTTCGCGCGTCGCCGCGTCGATACCGGCCACCGTTACGGCTGCCGACGAGCCGAGTCCAGCACCCAGCGGAATGTCGCTCTCGATAGTAATATCGAAGCCAGCGTCCGGAGCGTCCGCCGCGTCTCTGGCCTGTCGAACTGCCGCGTCCACGTAGCCCATCGCGGCCTGAATCAGCGACTCGGAGACGTCGATGTCGGGCGCTGCGTCGGTCGCGCCGCTGTACTCGACCGTGAAGCCGTCCAGACTCAGATCGTCGGCGTGGACGCGGAGATGGCTGTCCTCGCGCTGTTCGACCGTCACCCGCGCCCGGCGCTCGATCGCACACGGCACTGCGGGTTCGCCGTACACAACGGCGTGTTCCCCGAACAGGTAGATCTTCCCGGGAGCGCTCGAAGTCGTCATGGCTCTCCCTGCGTGTGCCGGTATTACAATGGTTGCGGAACAACCCGTGGCCAACGGGTGGTCGTCAGTGTTAATACTGTAAGGATGTAACGTCCTAACAGCCAATGTCCGCCGACAAACGTATTCCGGTCACCGAGGAAACCCGGAAAGAACTACACGAGCTGAAAGAACCGGGGCAGACGTACGATGACCTGCTCCAGGAACTCGCCCAGGCACGCCGTCGTGAAGACCTTGAGCGTCGGTTCCAGGAACTCGAAGGGCAAGACGGCGACGAACTAACCGCGCTCGAAGATGTCTGAGTACGACGTGTTACTCGGCGAGGATGCGAGCGAGTTCCTCCCGGTAGCTGATGACAAGACCACCAGAGTCTGCAAAGAGAAGCTCGGCTATCTCGCCGACAATCCCTACCCTGGGCGAGGTCGCGGAGACAAAGAGAAGCTTCCGATCGACGGTCGCCGTGATCGGTTTCGAATGCACATTTCGCGGACGTACACGGCGATTTACACTGTAATCGAGGACGATCGTGAAGTCCGCGTTCTCGAAATCCTACCGATCGACGACGCGCACAAACGGTACGGGTTCTGAAAGTCCCTGTTCACTGCAGCCCGAGCGCCTCAGCGAGAGTATACCCGACCTCGACGTCGTACTCCTGTGCGGCCTCGAATGCCTCTCTGGCCTCGTTCTGATACTGCTCAGCGTCGACGAGGCTGCCGTCGTCTCGTGCTTTGACCTCCTCTGCGAACAACCTCGCTGCCTCTCCGTAGTACCGAGTGAAGCTCTCGGCCTCGCCGAGCAACTCGACAGCACCGTCCGCTTCGATAGATTCGGCGTCTTCGCGCATCTCGACCAGTTCCGCGTGGGACCAGTCGTAGTGCTCTGCTGCCTGTTCGAACGGTTCTATGGCCGCTTCCCACTCCTGATCTCCGCGATATTCTATCCCCTCATTAAAGCGGCTCGTCCCCTCGTTGATCCGCCCCACCGTCTCACGATACCGCTCGTGGATGTCGACGCGCGTCTCGTAGTCCGGGATCCGGTCGGCCGGATCCGCGGACATGATCGACTGTGGCTCGTCGTCGTGGCCCAGTCCGAGCGTGTGGCCGAGTTCGTGTTTGATCGTGACGAGCGTGAGGTCGTCGGAAAACCCGTCCTTGATCTCGACGCGCGCAGTTTCGGGGGCGCTGCCGGTGATGACAGGCGCACACCCGACGGCCTCCTGATCGTGGCCCTCGACCGAACACGTCTGGACGTCCTCGACCAGTTCGACCACGATGTCAGCGTCCTCGTGATCATCAAGCGTCGGTTCGAAGGTGTACTCGATCTCGTAGCCCGCGTACTCCTCGCTGTGATCCTCCCAGTAAACCATGGCATCGAGCAGCAGCCCCTCGAACCCCTCCCTGCCGACCTCGGTCTGATCGTCGAGGGTAACGGTTACCGGTAGGTTGGCCCAGGGGCGATCGGGACCCGTCGCCGCGGAGATGCGCTCGCCAGCCTCTTCCAGTTCAGTGCAGCCAGCGGCCCCGGCACAGACAGCGCCGACGGAGAGCAGTAGTGTTCGGCGGTTCACGGTGGCTCCTAGAACTTGGCGAGGAGATAATTGAGTGTTGCGGCCGGGCTGTTCGACCGAATATCGACGTCGGCACCTTACTATTGAATTCGAAGTAATACACTACGGATTTCGAAGCTATTGACTACAGATATTGAAGTAATTTGCTTCGTATTTCGAAGTAAAATGCTTAGAAAATTGTAGTCTTGTGACTGTCGAATCCATCCGACCGCGTCTCAGATCTGGTATCGTTGCCGCGCCCGAGACGTTCATTAGTATCCAACGCGTATCCGGGGCGTGGTCTGGCAGACACTCGCTGCGCTCCCCGACTGGCTCGTCGCTGGCGTCGCCCTCGCGGGGGTGTTTTCGGTAATCGTGGCCGGGATCTTCCTCGCCGGACAGCGTCTGATACCGTCATCGACGGGCCAGCGAAAGCGACGAACCGACGGGAGTGGCGATGGGATGGCACGTCGCCGCGCCGAGATCAGACACTACTTCGATGCTATCGGAGAGCGCTACGAGGAGGGGCGGACAGTCGACGATCAGTACGTCGATTTTTACCTGCCGAGGCGGGGGGTTGCGGTGACGTTCGACGCGCACGTCTACTTCCAGCTCCGGTCGAACGATGTCGAAGCGGTGCTGGTCGAGCACGAACTGCCGGGCATTGCGCTCGGGAGCAGGCTCCCCTTCGAGACGCCAACCGTGACGATTGACCGATCCGAGGGCGTCCCAACCGGGGCCTTCACGGAACTGGGCCTATCGACAGACGCGGAGATCAAGGAGATCGAGCGGGCATACCGAAACCGTGTGATGGATGTCCACCCCGACCACGGCGGCGACAGCGAGGAGTTCAGACGATTACAGGAGGCATACGACGCCGCGAAAGAGCACGCGAGTTGACCCTATAGCTCCGACACTTCGTACCCGACTTCCGCATCCCGTAGCGCGTCCGTTACGCGCCCGACGTTGTCGGTGGTCGATGCCACGAGAACGTCCAGTCCCCGACTTGCGGCATCGACTGCAACCTCGCCAGCGGCGAACCGCGTGTCGATATCGACGTCTGCACCGCGCAGTGCGACGACCGCTTCGACGCCCGCAGCGGTCACGATATCGGCGCTCGACGAACGCTCGGCGAGTGCAGAAGAATCGACGGCACGGCTCCCGCCCGACCGGACCGGCGGGATCTGGAGAACGGTGACGTCACCGGGATCGAGATCGATGATCCCCTCGAAGCCGGTGACGCCAACGTCCTCACCCGCGTCCGCGTCCGTCGTTGCGACGCCGGTGGCTGGCCCCGATTCCCCCGGCGTCGCACGCAACAGGCCGTCTTCGACAGTTAACGTGACACTTTCACCCTCATCGATCACAGCAGCGGCAATCGCGGCGTCTTCCTGTACATTACCGAGGATATCTTCGGTGACGTGATCGGCGAAACGGCGCACGTCGGCTGCCTCGGAGAGGAGCCAGTCGACGCCCTCTTTGGTGATCCGATAGCGCGACCTGCCCTCCTTCTCAACGAGGTCATCGTCGACGAGCTCGCGGATATACTCGCTCACCGCCTGGCTCGTCACGCCGACGGCGTCGGCGATCTCGCCCTGACTTACCGCGGGTTGTCGGTCCGCTATTTCGACGAGGATGCGAAATCGTGTCGCGGACCGTTTGTTTTCGAGGACGTCGGACATATCCACACGGTTACCACGCAGCAGTAAAAAAACACCACGGTGTCGGCGTCTCACCCGACCGATCGGTCGTCATCGGCGGTCGTGTGTTGGCCGGTCCCGGTCCCGATAGGCCTATGTTTAAGCGGAGACTACCGGGGACCAGTGACAGTAGCTTCGAGTACCCCGCTCGTGGTCGACGCGTTCACGTCGTTCGATCCGACGGCCCACTTCGTCTGGGTCGCCATCGGTGCGTTCCTGCTGACGGCCGCACTCGACTTCGCGGGCAACAGGACACAGGCCCGGTACGCCGGCAGTGTTGCGTGGGCGCTGTTCGGCGTCTTCTGGCTGACGATGGTGCCGTACTTTTACTACGACGCGCAAAGCCCTCTCCAGACGATCCTCAGCCTCGCCGGACTACCACTGTGTGTCTACACCGGATATCTGCTGTACGGTGGGCGTGATTCGCTGTTGACCCTGACGCGTGCCGTCGGGTTGATGGGTATCATCTATCTGCCCTTCACGACGATCGAGCCGCTGAAGATGTGGCTCATCGAGACCGTGACGATCCAGTCTCACATGGGGATGCAACTGCTCGGCTACTCGCCGGGGATCGAGGAAGGAATGAACGGCTACCAGAGCCGTTTTGCGTTCGAGGGCTATTCGACGTACATCGTGCTGGCGTGCACCGGGATCGGGAGCATCTCGATCTTTGGGGGGCTGATCGCCGCAGTCCGCGCACCGCTTCGCCGAAAGCTCGCCGCGTTCGCGGTGGCAGTCGGCGTGATCTGGATCCTCAACCTCGCCCGGAACGTCTTCGTCGGCCTCGCCGCCCCGCTCGGCTGGTTCGATTACGGCGTCTTCAACACGATTACGGTGACGCTCGCGGGTGAAGGGATGCGAACCTCCTTTTTCGTCTCCCATCACCTGATCTCCCAGACGCTCTCGATCGTCGCGCTCGTCGGCATCACCCTGCTCGTCGTCCGCATCGTCCCCGAGCTGTTCGACGTGCTCGACGACCTGCTGTATATCCTGACCGGCGACGAGTACGATCTTCGCGCCGACCTCGGGATGGAGCCTGTTATGACGGATGGCGGGGACGACTGACCCGCAGGTCGGTCGGCGCTCCCTCTATTTCCCCGACGCCGACGCGCTCGTACTTGCTGACCTGCATATCGGCCGGGACGCCGCCTCGAACGTAGAGTTACCACTGGGCGAGCGTGGGGACCTGACCGAGCGTCTGGGGCAGCTGCTCGATGGCTTCGAGCCTGAAACTGTCGTCTTCGCGGGCGATATTCTGCACGCGTTCGACTCCGTGCCACTGCAGGCCGAGCGGACGCTCTCGACGCTCATTGAAACCGTCGAGAACACCGGTACGCGGCCGGTGCTGGTCGCCGGGAACCACGATCGGATGCTCGGTACAGTGTGGGACGGCGACACGGTCGAGGAACACTTGCTCGACGACGATCGGACTGTCGTCCTGCACGGGCACGAACCACCGACCGTAGACGCAGATCGGTACGTGATCGGTCACGACCATCCGGCCATCGAGATCGAGGGACAGCGTCGTCCGTGTCATCTCTTCGGTGAGGGCGTCTACGAGGGAAGTGACGTGTTCGTCCTGCCGGCGTTCAACAGGCTTGCACCGGGGATCCTTCTCAACCGGACACGCCAGTTAGGCTCCCCCCTCATCGACGATCCGGACGAGTTTCGGCCGATCGTCCGGGACGCCGACGCGGGAGAAACGTACCGGTTCCCGCCACTCTCCGAGTTCCGCCAGCTATTGTAAGAAAGAACGCTACAGTTCGCTCAGCACCGCCTGCGCCGCATCTTTGCCGCTTTCCATCGCCCCGTTGATCGAGGACCAGCGGGTGTACTCGCCCGCGAGGTAACATCGGCCCTCGGGCGCGTCGACGTTCGGCAGTTCCGACAGCGACCCGGGGGGTTGCTCGAACTGTGCGAAGGGGATCCGCTCGGTCCGGAGCAACTGGAAGTCGGGGAAGTTCTGCTCGGGATACCACGACGCGAGCGCCCGGCGAGTCAAGTCGTCGAGCCGTGCGTCGGCCTCCTCGCGGTCCCCGAGGAAGGTCGCACTGACCAGCTGTCGGTCGTCGGGCGCATGCTCGGGGGCGACCCCCGAGTTGACGAGCACCTGATTCGGCGCGTCGCTCTCGGCGTTGAGGATGAGCCGTTTGCCCGCGCCGAGATCCTTGCCCGCGGGCATCGAGTAGTACTGCGTGACACAGCCCCGGCCGGTGGTCGGGATGGACTCGACACCGGTTAGCTCCTGGGCGGTCGGCGGATCGGTCGCGACGATGACGGCGTCGGCGTCGCGGTCGTCCCCGTCGACAGTGACGGTCGCACCGTCGTCATCCGCCGCTATGGCCTCGACGTCGGCATCGAGCGTGATCGTTGCGCCCGATTCGCGCGCGTTATCGGCGAGTTGCTCCGGAATCGCCCCCATCCCCTCGGCGGGAACCGCGATCAGTCCCTCCGTTAGCATCTTGAAGGTGTACTCGAACACACGCGCGGAGTTCGAGAGCGATCGATCGAGCGTGATCCCCCCGTAGAATGGTGCGGCAAAGTTCTCGATGAACCCCTCGGAGAAGCCTCGATCGTCGAGATATTCACGGATCGACCGATCCGAGCCGCTGAAGATGGCGGTGTGGGACTTGTTGGCGAGTTCTCGGCGGAGTGTGAGGACGCGCAGTTTGTCCCGCGTTGTCACCTCACGGTTGAACAGCGAGTCCGTAAACGCCCCTGGATCGCGGAACGGATCCGACAGGATCGAGCGCTGGCCCTCGCGGGCGATACAGGCACCCGGCGTGAAGTGTCGCAGATCGAGCGCATCGAGGTCGAGTTCGCGCTGGACGGCCGGATAAGCGGTGAAAAGCACCTGAAAGCCCCGATCGAACGTATACCCGTCTTCGTGGACCGTCCGGACGCGCCCGCCGACCTCGTCGCGTCGTTCCAGCAGTTCGACGTCGACCCCGGTCTCGGCGAGATGGCGCGCCGCAACGAGTCCGGCAAGCCCGCCACCCCCGACGAGCACCCGCTTCGTATCTGACATGGGTTCTCGTTAGCACCCCCGGGTCAAAATTCTACACGTATCGGTCCGCGGCGGGCTGGGGTGGAGGTCGCCGCGCCAACACACCCGCTGTGAGCGGATGGACAGGGATTAGGCAATGCCGTCACAACCCGTGGGTATGGAAACCAGCCACGCGTTCAGCGGTCTGACGTGTCTCGACTGCGGGACGACGATTCCGGCCGACGAGGTGTCAGGGCGTTGTCCCGACTGCGGCGGCGTCCTCGACCCACAGTATGAGTACGACGCGATCGAGCTCGATCGGGCGACGCTCGACGACCGCACTGATCGCTCCCAGTGGCGCTACCGTGAGCTACTGCCGTTCACGCGCGAGAGCGCGGTCAGTCTCGACGAGGGCGGGACGCCACTGGTCGAGTGTCCACGGCTCGCTGACGAACTCGACGTCGGGCGCGTGCTCGTCAAGGACGACGGTCGGCTTCCGACGGGATCGACTGCGGATCGGGGCCAGTCCCTCGCGCTGACCGCCGCGGCGGGCCTCGACGTGACCGACGTTGCGCTCCCATCACCGGGCGCAAGCGCGCAGTCTGCGGCGGCGTACGCGGCGCGAGCGGGACTGGACTCCCACGCATTCGTCCCCTCTCGGACGCCCTTTACCAACAAGGCGATGATCAACGTCCACGGCGGTGACATGAACGTAATCGGCGGGCGCTTTGACGACGCTGTCGATGCCTTCGAGGATGCGATCGCCGAGGAGCCCTGGCACTCGCTGTCGGCCTTCGACACACCCTACCGTCACGAGGGACGGAAGACGGCGCTGTTCGAGATCGTCGAACAGCTCGACTGGACACTTCCGGATGCGATCGTTGCCCCAACAGGATCGGGCCTCTCGATTGCCGGACTGTACAAGGGGGCAAGAGAGCTGCGCGAGCTGGGGCTCGTTGACGACCTGCCCGCGCTGTACGCCGCACAGGCGGCGGGCTGTGCGCCGATCGTCGAGGCCTGGGGTGACGGAGAATCGGAGAGTTCGCCCGTCGAGCTCCCCGACACGATCTGTGGCGAGCTCGAAATTCCCGATCCGAACGGCTCGGCACACGTTCTCGACGCGCTGGCAGCGACCGACGGCGGTGCCGTCTCCGTCGAGGATCCGGAGATCCTCGAAAGCGCCGTCACGGCGGCGTCAAGCGAAGGCCTCGAAGTCGGGACGAGTACGGGTGCGGCGCTGGGCGGGACGTGGCGACTCGCCGAGCGGGATACACTGGCCGAAGACGACTGTGTGGTCGTCCTCAATACTGGGGCCGGAAGCAAAGATGACGACGTGCTCCGGAGCCACCTGATGGGCCAGGGGATCTAGGGGTCGATCTCGTCGAGATCGATCGCGGCGACCTCGTCATCGAGCCATTCGCTGAACCAGCGGACTCGTTTGAGCCGCCGATGGGCGATATCCTGGGCCGTCTCGCTTTCGACCCGGTCGGCGGCGTTCTGGCCACGTTCGAGCACCCGTTCGACCATCTCGGCAGTATCCATGTGCGTGCGAGCCTCGTAACCCATCCGTAACAGCATCAGTGCCGTTCCGTTCGCACCGATCTTGTCGAGCAGGTCGGCCTCGATGAGACACTGCGTTTCGAGGGGTAGATCCTCGACCGATCCCTGATAGGAGTGGTCCCGGACGGCCCGACAGACGCTCTCGACGAAGGATTCGGGATAGTCCCCGTGTGCTTCCAGATACTTGCGTGCAACTCTCGCACCTTCCTCGGCGTGGACATCCTGCTCGGCGTCGAGCTTCGCGATGTCGTGAAAGAGCGCTGCGACACGGGCGATGTCGACGTCTGCACCCTCCTTGCGCGCGATTTCCGTCGACAGCTCAACGACGTTCAGGATGTGGTTGTGCCGATACTCCGCGCTGTGCCACGGATACCACCGCATCCGTCCACCTTCGTCCTCGTTTTGCACGCTCGCCGAGAGATACTCGAAGACGAAATCGGCCATGTCCGCGAACTCCTCTTCAGAGACGCGGGACTCCTTGATTTCAACCCCCACAGAACCACCTCGAAAGAGCACGACTGATGTTCATGTTAGTAGCACAAAGGTTCGTTCGACTCTTTAGCGTTACGTATACCAGAGAGATGGATACGCAGACTGTTCGAGGAGAGCCAGTATCCGGCTGTCGGAGCCACTCAGAACGGTCGTTCGGCGAGCTGTGACCGCGCTGTCGAGTCAATATCGAACACGAACTGCTCACTCTCGGTGCGCCCGGCACTCGACATGTGTGTGCCAAGGGGTTGTTCGTACGTGATCCGATCAATCTCGACGTCATCGGGGAGATCGTCGGCCACCACGACAGCTCTCACCGCTTCGCCGGGGTCGAGGTCGACGGTCGATCCTTTCCAGTCTGCCGGAAGCACGGTATCCGATGCCCGGTGCGATCCGGATGGTCCGTACTGCTCATTGTCCGTGCCGACAAAGGTCACCCTCCGATTTCCCCGCCAGCGCAGTTGGCGGTCGCTCGTGTTCTCGACGGTGAACCAGGCGAGCGGTCGGCGGGGGTCGACATCCCCCGTGTTCCACGTGATTCCAGTGAGCTCTGTCTTCCTCACCAGCGAGACGAGCGTGAGCGTGAGATGCTCGCCGTCGATTTCGAGTCCGACACCTGCACAACATGGCGTCGACTCTGCGCGGGACCGGTCGTGCTCTGTCCCGTCGTTTGCGAGTCGCCAGTTGACGTTCTGGGTCCGTGTCGTCGCACCACCGTCGGTCGTCGCGGTTTTCGAGGAGACTGATTGTGCTGCAGTTGCTCGATCCTGCCGGCTCTGGATCGCCTCGTAAGCACGCTTGACGCGCAGAAACGCGTCCATCGAACCCCCCTGATCCGGATGATGCTCTTTTAACAGCGACCGGTACGCCGATCTGACGGTCTTCTGATCGACGTCGGGCTCCAGATCGAGGACGGTGTACGGACGCTCCATCTTGTTTGTTTATTGAATCACCACACAAAAATATCTTTTGGATGCGTTGGTAAATGTTGTAGAAAGCCTACATATTCCGAGATGACAGATCAGACAAAGCCGAACACGAACGCTAGCCCCATCACGACCAGCACGATCGCGGTAATCGTCGGCAGGTACGGCGTGTAGCGCTCGACCGTTTCCCTGTAATGCTCATAGCCCGCGATAAGCAGGAGTGTCGGGGCAAGAATCGCGCCAATAACGGCCAGCGAGTAGATGACCATTAGTTCGAGACAGAACGTCGTCCCCGCACAGATCGCGAGGATCTGGATCGGCTCCTCGTGAGCGAAGCCGAGCAACAGGGCCGTCGACCCGAGCGTGAACAGCCCTTGCTGGGCGTGGGACTCGTCGAGATGCTGGTGTCCACCGCCACCGGGGAGGTACGAGCGGATCTGTCCGACGATCCCGGCGTCCTCTTCGTGGTCGTGGTGGGCTGGGTGATCGTGATCACTATCGTGATGGTGTTCTTCGTGGTGGCTTTCGTGTTCCTCGTGGTGGCTTTCGTGTTCCTCGTGGTGGCTTTCGTGTTCCTCGTGGTGGCTTTCGTGTTCCTCGTGGTGGCCTTCGTGGTCGTGGTCACCGTCGTGAATGTGTCCATCGCCATGTCCACCGTTGATGTACTCGTTGATACCGAGCAAGATCAGCAGGGTGCCGGCGAGGACCCCCATCCATGGCCCCTCAGCGAATTCGGCGAATCTACTCACCCAGAAGTACGCGAGCACGAGCGCGACGCTGCTGACGAGATGACCGGTGCCGAGGATCAGTCCGGCAGCGACGCCGTGTAACCACTTCCGGCGCTTGTCAAGCGCGTAGGTCGCTGCGATCGGCCAGCCGTGGTCGGGTAACACGCCGTGGACGATGCCCAGGCCGATCACACCGGCCACCAGTCCGAGTTCCATACTGGACTGTCAATTCTCCCCGTTTAAGCAGGTTGTTACTACCGGATCGGGCGTTCCGTAATACGATTTGCAGAGGATCGTGTCAGGATCGGTCGTCGAGTGGTTGATGCGTGGCACGGTACGTACCGTCGGATTCCGCCACATCCGTTACCCGGTAGAGACGGAGCTTCTGTTCCTGTTTCGTCGTCACCGGGAACTCGTAGTGGTCGGCCTCGTACTCGAAGCTCTCGCCCTCGTCCCGTCGATCCGCGACGAACTGGCGGTGATCGTCGAGACGCTCTCGGCCGATTACCTCGGAGAGCTCCGGCACTCGCCCGACCTGCTCGTCGAACAGACGGACGAACTCGCGGTCGAGTTCGTAGCCGACCGAGTTTCGACCGGCGACCATCGCGGCGAGGCTCGTCGTCCCCGTCCCCCAGAACGGATCCAGCACTGTATCGCCGTAGACGCTGTACATCGAAATCAGCCGATACGGGATCTCGAAGGGATACGCCGCCGACCGATTCCGGAGTTCGTCGTCGTTGAGTGCCTGTCCGCGACCGGTAATATCCGTCCAGACGTCCGAGAACCACTGATTGCGCTCCTCCCAGAAGTACGCCGCCTCGTACCGGCGGTCCGCGCCGGGCTCGAACGACCGACTCTCGACGCCATTGCGAAAGACGAGCACGTACTCGTGTTCGAGCGTGACGTAGGCGTTCGGGGGTACCATACCGCTGCCCATGAATTTCGTGCCCGAGTTGACCGGCTTGCGCCAGAGCAACTCGGGCAAGGGCTCGAAACCCCGCTGCTCGAAGGCGTCGACGATCCGCGAGTGGTTCGGGTAGACGCGAAAACTGTCGTCGACCTTGCGCGTCGCGTCGCCGACGTTGATACAGGCGATACCGCCGTCGACGAGCACCCGCCGGAGTTCCGCCCAGACATCGTCGAGTACCGTGTGCATAGCATCGAACGCCGCCTGTCCGTCGCCCGCGTCGAGGTGGTCGCCAACGTCGGACTGCAACTCGGCGAACAGCCCATCCCACATCTCTACCATCGGATACGGCGGCGACGTGACGACGAGCTCGACCGAATCGTCGTCGAGTTCGGACAGCTCCCGTGAGTCCCCCACGACGACGCGATGACGAGTCTCCATTACGCGCTACTGGTCGCCCGCTCGTAATCAGGCTTTGGCAACCGGTTGCCCGGGAAGCGGTCACCGCGATCAGAACCGCTCATAGATGTCGCGCTGGAAGAGATCGAGTTCGGTGACTGCAGCCGGAGCGTCCTGTCTGGCAGCCGTGACGATGGCGTCCGCGACGTCCTCGGCGGCGAGTTCTTCGTCGGGGTCCAGTCGCTCGGCGTTGGTCCGATCGCGGCGCTCGCGTGCGAACTCCGTCGGGACGCCCGAGGGATTGATCAGCGAGACTGCGACCCCCTCCGGACCAACGCGTCCCGCGAGGCTGTGAGCGAATCCGCGGAGCCACCACTTCGAGGCGGCGTAGATCGGCGTCGACGTGCTCGGGTACTTTCCTTTGAAACTGCCGACGAAGACGAGCGTACCGTCCGTGTCCCGGAGCGGGTCGAGCGCCGCGCGCGCAGTATAAAAGGCCCCATCGACGTTCGTCGCCCGAACTGCGTGGTACTCCTCCAGTGGGATCTCGTCGATCGGCCGGTTCCGCCGTTCGCCTGTCCCGGCATTGACGACGGCGACGTCAAGGCGTCCGAACCGCTCGACGGTAGCGTCAACCAGGGACTGGACGGCGTGTGGATCGGTTACGTCGGTCGGCACGACCCGCGTCTCGGCTCCGTGCTCGGATGCGATCGCGTCTGCTACGCTCCGAAGATCGCTCTCGGTTCTTGCGGCAAGCACGACATCGTACCCCTCGCCAGCGAGTCGGGACGCCGTGGCTCGGCCGATGCCGCGGCTGGCTCCGGTAACGAGTGCGACCTGATCGGGATCGCCATGATCGGCAGTGGGGCGGTCGGAATCGCTCCCCATCAGCTATCCGCGGACAGTACCTGCCTCACGCGTTCGGCCGCCGGTTCGTGCTCGGTGTCACGAATGCCAGCGACGGCGTCTTTGAACGCGACGTTGTAGCTTCCGGGGCCGTGTACATCGCCGAACGCGCCGTTCGCGGCGGCCTCCCCGGCCAGTCCGAACGCGACGGTTGCGGCCAGCGCCGCCTCCTCGACGTCTTCGATTGCCCCCGCAAACGTCGCTACGGACGCTCCGAGCATACAGCCAGTGCCGACGACCGTCCCCATGTCGGGATGGCCTGCTGTAACCTCGTAGGCCCGCTCTCCGCTCGCGACGACATCCGTTTCGCCCGACGCGACGACGACGGTATCGTACTGCTGGGCGCAGGCGATTGCGGTTGTCGCGATGTCACTGTACTCGCCGATGGATTCGACACCGCGAACGTCGGCGTCCTCGCCTGTGAGAGCTGTGATCTCGCCGTAGTTACCCTTGATCGCGGCGATGTCCAGTTCGCTCGCAAGTCGCTCGGCGACCCGGTCGCGAGTCGGGGTCGCACCGACACCGACTGGGTCGAGAACGACTGGGACATCGTTCTCGTTCGCGGACTCGCCCGCCTCGACCATCGTCGCTTCCCCTTCCTCGCTGACGGTTCCCATGTTGAGCAGGCAGCCCTGGGCGGCGGCGACCATGTCGCCGACCTCCCGTTCGTCGTCGGACATCACCGGCAGCCCGCCCCAGTGCAGAATTATCTGGGCGACGTCGTTGACGGTGACGTTGTTCGTGACGGCGTTGACGAGCGGTGAACCCTCCGCCACCGCGGCGAGCGCGTCGTCAAGGTCGACTGTCATGCCGACCCCTCCACGGCTGGGTCGTCAGCACGCCGACGTTTCCCGCTCCGTACGGCCTCCGCGAGCGCTCGCGTCGCATCCTCCGGATCGTCAGCCGCGGTGATCGCCGAGATGACGGCGACGCCGTCGGCCCCGGCCTCGACCACATCTGCTGCGCGACCGGGCGTGACGCCGCCGATACCGACGATCGGGATATCGACTGCCTCGGCGATTTCCGTGAGTGTGTCGAGGCCGATCGCCTGCTCGTCCGCGTCGACGTCCTTGGAACTCGTCGCGTAGACTGCGCCGACGCCGAGGTAGTCCGCGCCGTTCTCTTCGGCTGTTGCGGCGGCGGCGACTGTCGAGACGGAGCGACCGATAATCGCGTCCTCGCCTAGCTGGTCGCGGGCTGGGGCTACAGGGAGGTCGTCATCGCCGAGGTGGACGCCGTCAGCCTCTGCGGCGACCGCCACGTCAACCCGATCGTTGACGACGAGCGCCACGCCTGCGTCGGCAGTTGGTTCGCGGAGCTCTCGGGTAATCGCGAGCTGATCGGCCGCGCTCCGGTGTTTCTCCCGGACCTGCACGATATCAATGCCGCCAGCGATTGCAGCATCGACGATCTCGGTCGTAGTTCGGCCCGCCGAGAGGTCTTCCTGTGTCACGAGATAGGTGTCGAGGGTGACGCTCATTGTACGCCTCGGCTACGTACCACGCGGTTTTACTACTGGCGATTCCGCGCGCGTCGGATCCCGATGTGGTTGACGCGGGCGGTTCCGCTGGACCGGCAGTGAAAACTCCCCTGTCCATCTGGATTCTCTGTCGGTTGCGTTTCGTGAGTATTTGAAGATGTGTTGTAACGGTTGTACTGAATATAGTGGGTTAATGCAGTACTCACACTGGTGATCAAGAAACGAGATCAAGCGTAAGCGGGTACTCGTACACTTGATCATTGCTCGCCTGGATGATCGCGATGATAATCAGGATAAAATACGCGATCATCAATACTGGGAAGAGAACGAGTCCGACAAGCAGTAGGATCGAAAGTGCAGCGCCAATCAACAACAGCGTCCACGTTATCTGGAAGTTCACCGCTTGCTTGCCGTTTTCGTCGACGAACGGGCCTTCATCTTTTTTGATTGCCCACACGACAAGTGGCCCAAGAATGTTTCCTAGTGGGATGAAAAAGCCGATGAACGCCACCGCATGAACGACGACGCCCCATGTCCGCTCTTCACCACTTACGTCGTGCCTGAATGCTTCATCCCCGGTGGTATCATCGGGACCGTCTATGCTGTCCGGGCCTGAACTCATACACACTACATCAACCACCCGAAAGAAAAAACCACGCGTGACTCAAACTGGAATTGTAGTCTTTCAGTATCGAGAAGGGACGAAAAGACCCACGCCTGTAGTTGTGGTGAGATGTGACTTTTCCCCACCCTACTCGCTCACGGCTGCTGCCAGTCGTATCGTGAAGAAGAGAACTCACAGCCTACATCCGGCCAAACCGTGTCACTACCGCTGATCCGTTTCTGGTGATCGCAATACTCCGGTACGGTGAGTGTTACTGCCACGTTAAAGTAAGCATCTACCATAAAGACGGTATGACGAACATAGCAATCGTCGGCGGTGGACCAGCGGGACTCAGCGCAGCCCTGTTCGTACGAAAAAACGGACTGGACGCAGTCGTCTTCGATACGGACGAGACGTGGATGCACAAGGCACATCTGTTCAACTACCTCGGTATCGGCTCGGTCGGCGGGAGCGAGTTCATGGCGACGGCCCGACAACAGGTTGACGACTTCGGCGTCGACCGCCGGCAGGGCGAAGAAGTGACAGACGTCTCCGAGAACGGGGACGGTTTCACTGTAACGACCGAAGAGGATGAGATTCAGGCGGACTACGTCGTGCTTGCGACCGGAGCCAACCGCGACCTGGCAGCGGAGCTCGGTTGCGAATTCGACGACGACGGGACAGTTGCAGTCGACATTACGATGGAAACCAGCGTCGAGGACGCCTATGCGACCGGCGCGATGCCCCGCGCCGAGGAGTGGCAAGCGGCGATCTCGGTCGGTGATGGCGCAGCGGCGGCGCTCAATATCCTGTCGAAGGAGAAAGGCGAGCACTACCACGACTTCGACGTACCGGCGGATGCGGAGGCAGTGTTCAGCGGTATGAGCGACGAGTAGCAGCCTACAGTTTTCCGGCGAGCACTTTCGCGGCCGTAAGCACAGGGTCCCAGACCGGACTGAACGGCGGCGCGTAGGCGAGATCGAGGTTCTGTAGCTCCGTGACGGTGAGCCCGGAGCCGAGGGCGGTCGCGACGGTGTCGATCCGCTTGACGCCGTCCGCACCGACCATGCTGGCACCCAGTACCCGGCCTGTCTCTCGATCGGCGATAAGCGTCACCGTGAGTTCCGAGCCGCCCGGATAGTAGTGTGGGCGCGTCGGTGCGTCGATCGTCACCGAGACGGGGTCGAAGCCGGCCTCACGGGCCCGTTCCTCGTCGAGTACCCCTGTCCGGGCCGCGCCGAGATCGAACGCCTTGACAATCGCCGTCCCGGCCGTCCCGCCAGTCTCGGTCGGGTCGCCTGCGACCGTGGTCCCGATCGCCCGCCCGGCGCGGTTGGCCGTCAGTGCCAGTGGGACGTGATCTGGGTCGCCGGTGACGACGTTCTCCGCTTCCGCACAATCCCCTGCCGCGTACACATCCGCGTAGTTCGTCCGACCGTACTCGTCGGTCGCGATCGCGCCGGTCGGGCCGAGTTCGATCCCGGCCTGCTCGGCAAGCTCGACGTTCGGAGCGACGCCCACGCCGACGATGACGAGGTCGGCGTCGTCGACGCCGCCATCGTGCTCGATCCCCGCGACCGTCTCCTCACCGATGAACCCTTCTACGGCCGTGTCGAGGTGAAGATCGACACCGTGCTCCCGGAGGTGATCTTCGACGGTCAGGGCCGTCTCCTCGCCGAACGGCTGGAGGGTACGTGGGAGCATCTCGTAGATCGAGACATCGAGTCCCCGCTCAGTGAGGGCCTCGGCCATCTCGACGCCGACGTAGCCCCCGCCGACGATCGCTGCACTGGCTGGCTTCGCGTTCGAGACGTAGCGCTGGATCGCCGCAGCCTCGTCCATGCTCCGGAGCGTGAACACGCCGTCCAGATCGAGGCCGTCGAACGGCGGCTCGATCGCTCGCGCGCCCGTCCCGATCAAAAGCGAGTGATAGGGCTGGTCGAACGTCTCCTCGTCCGTGCTGACGGTGACGGTCTGTGCCGTCGGATCGATGCCGACGACCTCGTGGGCCGTTCTGAGGTCGATGTCACGCTGGTCCCGAAACGTTTCGGGCTTGACCGCGACGAGATCGTCGAGCTCGCCGACCTCGCCTTTCACGTAGTACGGCATCCCACACGCGGCGTAGGAAACCCACTCACCCTGTTCGAACACGATCACATCGAGATCCGGTGCCTCACGTCTGGCCTTACTTGCAGCACTCATCCCCGCGGCGTCGCCACCGATGATCACAAACGGATGGTCCATACCAGAGGATACGGCAACCAGTGTGTAAAGTATTTCGCAGGACATACAATACTACTCGGCCACGTGCCGTATCGAAAGGGGGTCAGCGCTGGGCGACGACAGCAAGTGTTTCGGGGCGGTCGTGGACGCGTTCGATGGTGAAACCAGCAGTCTCGAACTGTTCACGGACGTCGTCCGGGCCGAATCGCTCTTCGATCGGTGGTCCGTCCTCACCCGTGCCGGTTGCCGACCAGTCAACGGTCACCATTCGCCCGCCGGGACGGATCACGCGGGCCAGTTCGGCGATCGTCTCGTCGTCCGCGTACTCGTGATGGGTCATCGTCGAGTACGCAGCGTCGAGTTCGCTATCGTCGAACGGGAGCGCGCCGACGTTCGCAGCAACCAGCTCGACGTTAGCGGCGACCCCTTTCTCGCGGTAGTGTTCGTGCATCTCTGACTGGAGATCGACTCCGTACACGGTTTCGACGAACGGCGCAACCTCCTCGGTGTAGAACCCCGTCCCCGATCCCAGGTCCGCGACGACGGCGTCGGCTGTCGGGGCGAGCATCTCGATCAGCTCTTCGCGGGAACAGAAACGATAGCGCGTCGGATCTTCGAGCGCATCCGCGCGGTCGACGGGGAACGTATGAAATCCCATGTTATGGACTTGTGTGGTGGACGCAAAAGTGTGTCCGTTCACTGTGTCTGTTCAGGGTTCGTTGAAATCCTTAATCAGTGATAGGTTCCATGCGTCATGCTGAATATAGCGGTTCTACTCAGCAACCGACGGACCCTCTATTCACGTCAAAGCAACTGAATCGGCTGTTAGGTAGCCCTGCAAGTTGACCGAAACACACTTATGACACAACCGACTACATTTGGGTACAACATGCCAGTGCTCCTCGAAGACCACGACCCCGATCTCAACCTTCGGCCAGGAACCACAAAGTCAGACATCGTAGCGTACCTGTACCAAAATCCCAAGTGGGGATACTCCCCGCAGGACCTCAAGGAAGCCCTCAACATTCCCCGCGGAACCGCGACAACCACACTCAAACGTCTCTACGACGACGGCTACATCGGGAAAACGGACGATGGGTACTACTATGCGCTGAGCGAACGGGAAGACATCCGTCGGTACATCTCTAGTCTCAACCAAGTCAATCGGATGTTCGGTCACCACCGCGATGCGGACGCTACCCCCGAAAAACCAGAGAAGCAAATCGGTGAGGGTCGCACTGACGAGGAACTCGATGCAGAACTCGCAGAGTTGGAAGACGGTATGGGAGATTTGAATGAGTAAACTATCGGCAGGAGATGTTTGCTGGGCACAAGACCCAACAGATGCCCATCCTCAGAGACCGATCGTCGTTTTAGCTCACGACACGCATCCGTTCAGTGCCACTGATTGTACTGTGATGTGTGTTGGGACAAGCGCCGGGAAATATCAACAAACCACACCTGAAGTTAAAGACGAGCACCTCAACGGCATCTCATTCAACGACACGTCGTACCTGATGCCATGGGCATTATACACAATCGCACCGGGGTCAATAATGAACGGAAAGACAAAAGGAGAGCTGACAGCGGATGGGCGAAGGCTGGTGAAAAAGTCACTCATCGGCTGCGTTGAATCACTAGATAGCGGCGGAACGAGTCAGTAAATCAAAGGAGTTG